>NZ_PNCZ01000074.1:0-53421 GCF_005887425.1 Pseudoalteromonas sp. S2721 | reverse complement strand
GGGGGAGTTGTTTTGTGTGGTATCTCACTCAGCATTCTGCCTGTTCATTCTTCGGGTAGGTTGGTTTGAGCGCAGCGAAACCCAACACAATCCATGTAAACCTTTTCTTTGGTAAAGCCAAACCACATTAAAGCACTCCCAAGGTTATGCTTGACCTAGAAGCTAGAACTTTTACCCTCGCAACTCACACCTAGCAACCAACTCTGTTATTTCTACTAAAACTAATTACTTACCTATAGCTAAAGTTGTTTTTGGTTTCATCATTTCGTCATGAAAAACCACTTTTTTAGTAACAATGCCTTCTTAGTATGGCTGCGCTAATTATCCAAGTGCAGTTTAGTTAGCACTCAAATTCTTAAAATAACGTACTAACGGAACGTAACGATGAAAATTAATAAAATTGCTACTGCAATTGGTTTAACGTTGGCATTGTCAGCGACAGCCAATGCAGGTGTGTTACCAGACAGTCAAAAACAAAATGATTGGTATAGTGCCGCTGAAACAAAATTAACAGAAAAAGAGGCGGCGGCTCAGGCTGAGCAAACGTTTAAAGCGAAAAATGTCATTTTATTTGTTGGCGATGGTATGGGTATCTCAACGCTGACTGCATCTCGTATCATGGCGGGACAAATGGAAGGCAAGTCAGGCGAAGAAGGCTTACTAAGCTTTGAAGAATTTCCATACTCAGCGCAAATCAAAACCTATAACGTTGATGCGCAAACACCTGACTCTGCGGGCACAATGACAGCAATTATTTCAGGTGTTAAAACCGATGTAGGTGTAATTGGTGTAAACGAAAATATCGAGCGTGGCGAGTGTGCAACTGTTGCTGGTAACGAGTTAATTACCGCAACAGAACTGGCAGAAATCAAAGGTCTAGCAACAGGTGTTATCTCTACGGCGCGTATTACTCACGCAACACCGGCTGCAACCTATGCAAAATCAGCTGACCGTAACTGGGAAGACGTATCAGACATGCCGGCTGATGCTGTAGAAGCGGGTTGTGAAGATATTGCCTCACAACTTGTAAATTTTGAGAAGAACCTAGAAGCACGCTTTGTAGGTACTGACGTAGATGGTCTTGAAGTTGTGATGGGCGGTGGTCGTCGTCACTTCTTACCAAAAGACGCAACGTTTAACTCAACTGATGCAGTGAGCGAAGTAGAAGGTGACCGTACGGATGAGCGTGACCTAACGGCTGAGTGGCAAGAAATGTACCCTGATGGTAAGTACGTCATGGACCAAGCAGGCTTCGATACACTAAATGCTGACAGCAAACGTGTATTTGCATTATTTAACGAATCACACATGCAATACGAAGCAGATCGCGCTAACGATGTAGCGGGTGAACCGTCATTATCTGAAATGACAGGTAAAGCAATTGATATCTTAAAGAGCAATGAAAAAGGCTTTTTCTTAACGGTTGAATCAGGCCGTATCGACCATGGCCACCATGCGGGCAATGCTTATAACGCGTTAAACGATACCGTTGAATTTGCCAAAGCAGTGCAAACAGCAGTTGAGAACACCAACCCAGAAGAAACTCTTATTCTTGTTACTGCCGACCACAGCCACGTATTCACTATCGCGGGCTACCCAAAGCGTGGTAATCCAATCTTAGGTCAAGTAGTTGCTATTGGTAGCGAAGAGCCAAGCCTTGCGGCAGATGGTATGCCTTACACCACAGTTGGTTATGCTAATGGTTTAGGTTTTCGCGATTTAGGCGATGAAACCGACGCTGATGCATCTTATAGCGAAGCGGCATTTGCAGGCCGTGTTGATTTAGCGGGTGTTGATACGACTACTCCTGGTTATCACCAAGAAGCCACTGTGCCACTAAGTTCAGAGACTCATGCAGGTGAAGATATTTCACTGCATGCAAAAGGTCCAGGTGCGCAACTAGCACAAGGCGTTGTGGAGCAAAACGTAATTTTCCACATCATTAACCAAGCTCTAGAACTAATTGAAGAATAATGGCGACGACGATGAAAAAACTAAATTTAATTTCTCTTGCTGTAGTAGTGGCATTAGCGGGTTGTTCTGATGACGATGACAACTCACCAAAAACATTAACCATTGAAAATACATTAGCTGTTGGCTCTGAGCAGTGCGTAAACGGTGGTACAGAAACCCTTACCGGTGAAGATAGCAACGATAACGGTGAGCTAGACTCAGCAGAAGTAACGGATACAAGCGTTGCATGTAATGCACCAGCAACGTCGTTAACGGCATCGCAATTAGCGCCGTTGACTAATAACGAGTGGTTCAAGTCAGCACAAGTTAAAGTCGCTAGCAGCGAAGAAAACATTGCTGCCGTTGTAAAAGAGTCAGGTAAAGCGAAAAACGTGATTCTGTTTGTTGGTGACGGCATGGGTATTTCAACTGTCACAGCAGCACGTATTATGGCCGGTCAACTAGAGGGTAAGCTAGGAGAAGAACATCAACTAAGCTTTGAAACACTACCATTCTCAGGGTTTGCTAAAACCTATAACGTTGATGCGCAAACACCTGATTCTGCGGGTACGATGACAGCAATGGCATCGGGCGTAAAAACGGATGCTGGCGTTATCGGTGTTGATGAAGACATCGAACGTGGTAACTGTGCAACGGTTGCAGGTAATGAACTAGTTACAGCCACTGAGCTTGCTGAGATTGCCGGTAAGTCGACGGGTATTGTTTCGACAGCACGTATCACTCACGCAACGCCTGCAGCAACGTATGCAAAATCGGCTGACCGTAACTGGGAAGACGTATCAGATATGCCAGAAGCGGCAGTTACCGCTGGCTGTGAAGATATTGCATCGCAGTTAGTTAACTTTGAAGCAAACCTAGAGGCACGCTACGAAGGCTTAGATGTTGATGGTTTAGAAGTTGTGATGGGCGGTGGTCGTCGTCATTTCTTGCCGAAAGACGCAGCGTTTAACTCTGCTGATGCTGTGAGCTCAGTAGAAGGTGACCGTACAGATGGTCGTGACCTAACAGCCGAGTGGAAAGCTAAATATCCTGCAGGTCAATATGTGATGGACCAAGCTGGTTTTGATGCAATTGATGCAGAGTCAACTGAGCGCGTATTTGGTTTATTCAATGAATCACATATGCAATACGAAGCAGACCGTGCAAACGATGTAGCAGGCGAGCCTTCACTTGCTGAAATGACAGCAAAAGCAATTGATGTGTTAGATAACAACGCCAATGGTTTCATGCTAACAGTTGAAGCCGGTCGTATTGACCACGGTCACCACGCTGGTAATGCTTACAATGCACTAAGCGACACAGTTGAGCTTTCAAAAGCAGTACAAGTTGCTCTTGATAAAACCAGCATTGAAGACACGCTAATCATAGTAACAGCTGACCACAGCCACGTATTTACCATTGCAGGCTACCCAAAACGCGGTAACCCAATTTTAGGTAAAGTGGTACCTGTGGGTAGTGATGAACCATCACTTGCAGCAGATAACATGCCATACACAACGGTTGGTTATACCAATGGTGGCGGTTTCCGCGACTTAGGTGATGAGACTGATGCTGATGCAGGTTATAACTTTGCACCGGTAACGGGTCGTGTTGATTTAACAGATGTTGACACAACAACGCCAGGTTTCCACCAAGAAGCTGTTGTACCACTAGGCTCTGAAACACACGCAGCAGAAGATGTGGGGGTGTATGCAGTAGGTCCAGGTGCACATTTAGTAACAGGCACTAATGAGCAAAGCCTTATCTTCCATGTTATGGATTATGCCGCTGACCTTGTTAAACAAGCCGATGCTAAATTAGCACAATAATGAGTGTTTGGGAGGCTCCATGCCTCCCTTACTCAATTAGTTATAAAGTAAACCAAGACAAAAGAGAATCCCGTGAAAGCAGCCATCTTACTTGCCTCATTACTTAGTCCACTTGCTGTTGCAGGGCAATGCGATATGAACACCGGTTTTACGCAAGCAGACTATACGGTCACCACAGAAATCGTTGCTAATAAGCAGCATACTGAAAACACTTTTACCCTTTGGCGTACGCCTCACCAGGTGGCTAAGCAGAATCCAGAATTTATTGAATTATGGCAACAGTTGCGCAATCAACAAATTCGCCCAATTCGTTATTTTCAGCATGCCCAGCGTGGTATTGAGTATCAACCATCGGAAGTGCAAGGTGAACAAGATTGGAGTAGCAAATATCAGCTAGTAAGCGATAAGTTTTTAGCCTCAATGACGCACCAGAAAAGCACCGGTGAAGGCTGTGAGTTAACAGAGTATTACACACAGCAGCAGGGTGAGAGCAAAATAGAGCTAAGCTGGCTTGCCAATCAAAAGTTACTCAAAGCAATTCGTATTTCAACACCAACTTATAGCCGTGAAATTGCTTTAACAGCCAGTCATTACAACCAGCAAAAGATTCAGGCAGAATTTGCGAAATGGGATAACTATCAAACGACCGATTACGCAGATATCGGTGATAATGAAAGCGATCCATTTTTAGCTAAAATGATCAACTTAGGGTTTGTTGAGCATGGTGCAAGTGGATTTTATGATGCGCAAGGTAATCAGCTCAAAGGTGAGCACGGTCATCATCACTAATTAAAAAAGGCACCTTGGTGCCTTTTTTGTTGTTTAATTACTTTAGCTTAAATCTAAAATGCATAGTTCCAAGTTAGATTTACAGTACGGCCAGTGCCTGCAAAATAGCGAGTTGCCGATGGGTTTGTTTGCCCATAATAAGTGATGTAGTACTTATCTAGCAGGTTATCGATACCTAGGCTAAATGCACCATACTCAGCACTTTGATATTGCACTGATAAATCAACGGTTGTGTAGCCGTCAAATTCTTCACCAGTATTAAAGTCGCGATCAAACACTTTATTAACTTGTAAGCGGCTAGACAAACTTGCTGGCCATTGTTGCTGCCAGTAAAGGTTTAACCGTGTCGGTGAAATATTGCTGCCGCCTAAGTCGCTCTCTACTTTATTGTCGCCATCACCGTCATATTGGCCTTCTGTATCAGCGTAACTTGCACCGAATGTTGTGCTGTTAGTTAGGTAATACTGTGCATTGGCTTCAAAACCTGAGATCTCTGTGCGTTCACGTTTTACACTGTAAATACCATCAGCATCAGCTTGTAAACGAGAGCCTAAGTCTGAGTCAGATTCAAAGTAGCTGGCTTTAATATTGAAGCTATCGCTTGCATATTCAAAACCTAATTCGCGGTTATCAGAAATCACAGGTTCTAGGTTTAAGAAACTTTCAACCGATAAGCCAGCTTGGTTTATACCACGCAGTACACGCCCCACATCGGCCATGCTAAAGCCTTCGCTGTAGCTTGCGTAGAAACGAAGGTAATCAGTCACTTGGTAGACAACACCTAAGTTCTCTAATAATTCGTTAAAGCTTGGCTCACCGCCTTCTACAAAGCTGCTGTTGTAAGATGCTAGGGTAGTAAAGTCATCTACTTTTAATTTGCCGTACTCGTAACGAACACCGGCATTGAAAGTCCAATCTTCTAAGCCGTCATAACGTAGCTGAGCGAATGGTGCGATGTTATTAAACTTGGTTTTTGGCACCCAATGACGACCTGTTTGCGCAAGCTCTTGGTATGTTTCGTCAGAAAGTAAATCGATACCGGTCGCAATATCAAACTGGCTGCTTAATAGGTTATCTTTATTATAAGTAACGCGACTTCCAAACTTTTGTGACTTGTTTTGAGATTGGTCGTAAAGGTTTTCACCAAATTCAGGATCTTGGAAAGTGCCAAATGTACCGCCGCCATACATTGCCGCAAAATCTTGCGTGAATAACTGAACTGCAAGGTTGCCGCCAGCGATATTCGTGTGGTTGTAATCAAGGGTGAAGGTTGTTACACGGTTGCGTGGTGCATCACCTTCTATATCGCCTTTTTCAGCTGATGTGGCAAGGCCTGTTGTTGGGTCACCACTAATAGCAACAAAATCTCCATTACCCTCAATTTTGTAGTGGTTCAGCATCGCTTGAATACTTTGTTCATTATCAAGCTGATATTTAACTTTTAAAAATAGGTCTAGGCTGGTTGAGTCTTGCGTATCACCTTGTGTGCCATCTAACCCAACAAAGTCTCCGTTACCATCGCGATACATACCAGTACTACGTGCCGATACACCGCCAATAAAACTAATATCATCTAGCTGTTGGCTGAATAAGTAGCTGGCTTTATAGCTTTGGCTGTCGCTGCCACCGTCTGTCGGAGTGCTAAACCCTGCGCTCATTTGGTGATTAAAATCGCCTGCTGATTTTGTGATGATATTAATAATACCGCCGCTTGCGCCCATGCCTTGGATTGCATTAGCACCACTGATCACTTCGATGCGTTCGATCATGGCAGGATCAATTGTATTGCCGTCACGAGAACCATTACGCAACGGGTTCGACTGAGGTACACCATCAATCATGTATAGCGGTTCACGGCCACGTAGTGTTTCACCTG
The DNA here is from genome assembly GCF_005887425.1 of Pseudoalteromonas sp. S2721. NCBI lineage: Bacteria > Pseudomonadati > Pseudomonadota > Gammaproteobacteria > Alteromonadales > Pseudoalteromonadaceae > Pseudoalteromonas > Pseudoalteromonas sp. S2721. The sequence goes on along the minus strand of NZ_PNCZ01000074.1, from coordinate 46,974 downwards.
CACTGGTCATTTTTTGACGACTTGGTGAAAAGCTCGGTAATAAATTACCTAAAATTTGCGATAGATCTTGAGTGTGAGCAAGTTGCTCAGCAATGTCTTCACTGGTAATAACGCTGATAGTTGCAGGTACAGTACTAACAGGTGCCGTACTACGCGTTGTAGAAACAGTAATACGCTCAATATCTTGAGCCTGATTTGCTAACGCAGCGATAGGAGTAAGTAAAAAAGGAAGCGCAAATTTCATTGACATCGTTAAATCGCTATATAATTTTTATTAAAAATTGTTCGTATTTATACATGTGTTTATTGCTGCAATCAATATTGTGTAATGGCTATAAAAACTTGGTTTACTTTGGTTTTTCTGTAAGTGACTGATAATGATTATCTAATTTTTCTAAACGGTTGTTTAATTAATTTAAAAAATAATTGGTAAAAAAGCCGCTTGTTGATTACCGTTAATGAAGGAGGAACAGTCATGACAAAAATAAATACAAAACACCCTGCGGGTACTTTCTGTTGGGCCGAGTTATGCGCAAAAGACTGGCAAGCTGCAAAGCAATTTTACACGCAACTTTTTGACTGGGGTTTTGATGATCAGCCAATAGGTGAAGACATGTATTACACCATGCTGCAAAAGCAAGGTGATGATATTGCCGCTATGTATCAACTGCCTGCAAGTATGAGTGAGATGCCAACCCATTGGTTATTATATATTGCTGTTGATGATGTTGACCAAAGCACTGAGCTGGCAAAATCATTGGGGGCAACGGTTTTGGCAGGGCCACATGATGTCATGACGGCAGGTCGAATGGTGATGCTGCAAGAGCCTGGCGGCGCAACATTTGCCTTGTGGCAAGCGGGTGAGCATATCGGGGCTAAAAGAGTGCAAGAGCTTAACCTACCTTATTGGTTTGAGCTTGTGTCGAAAGACATGCAAAAAAGTCGCGACTTTTATTGTCAGTTATTCGGATGGCAGTTTGAGGTGAAACCCATGGAAGGTATGGACTACACCTTATTCACTATTGATGAGCAACCGATAGCAGGCATGCTCGAAATGACCGATGAATGGCCAGATGATATTCCACCGCATTGGATGCCGTATTTTGCGGTAGCAGATTGCGATCAGGCGGTTGCCAAAGCAACGCAGCTTAATGGCGCTATTTGTGTGCCAGCAACAGACATTCCAGATGTTGGACGTTTTAGTGTGATTACCGACCCACAAGGGGCCGTTTTTTCTATTCTTAAGTCAACCATTGATGAATTAACTTAAGCTCTTGGTTTTTGCCAATCTGTCCCAAAGTATACACCTAAGCCTCATCAAGATGCAGAAACTCGCACCTTGAGGTGGTTTAGGTATAAATCCCCCAACTAAGGAGCAGATTGATGACTAAGCATGTGGTGGTTACAGGGGCCAATAAAGGTATTGGTCTTAATTTATGTAAACAATATTCAGCCAAAGGTTACCGTGTTACCGCGGTGGTTCGCACCCCAAGCGAAGAACTTCAAGCACTCGATGTGAAGATTATTAGCGACATTGATGTATCTAACGCCGATGATGTTGCAACACTTGCCAATTACTTACACGGCGACAAAATTGATATTTTGGTTAATAACGCCGGTATTTTTCACAACGAAACATTCGCTGATATGGACTTTGCTGCCATCGAAAAGCAAATTAGCGTGAACAGTATCGCGCCTATTCGTATTACGCATGCATTACAGCAAAGTTTAGGCATTGATGCTAAAGTGGCGATGATCACATCGCGCATGGGCTCAATTGCTGATAACGGCTCGGGCGGTTACATTGGTTATCGCATGTCAAAGGCGGCCCTTAATGCTGCGAGTGTTAGTTTAGCCTATGAGTTAAAAGATAAAAAAATTGCTGTTGGCTTATTTCACCCAGGCTTTGTACAAACGCAAATGGTTAATTTTGCTGGCGATATCAGCCCTGAAACTGCAGCAGAGCGTCTCATCAAACGTATTGATGAACTAAACCTTAGCAACACAGGTGGGTTTTGGCATTCAAATGGTGAAACGCTACCTTGGTAATACTTTTTTCACTGTTTTTATAACTCGGTTAGTTAGTAGCTAAAAAGCTGCTAACTGCTGATAAGTTTCGCTAATTTTTGAACTTATAGTTTGCTATACTCGTACAATTAAAAGTCATTTTGATGTAGAGAACAGCACATGGAATTAGAGCAAAATAGCGAATTAACCCTTCCTCTTTTTTATTTCGATGAAAACCTTCATAGCCGCGATATTGAATCTCCAGATCTATTATTACATGTAACGTTAAGCGAAGAGTTACTCGCGCAGCTTTGCCAAAACCCAGCTGCTGATAGCAGTGTCGCTATTGCTATTAATGAATATCGTCTTGAAGCGTTAAATGATGATTATCAAGTATTGATTAATAGTGAGCACGACGCGCAGTTAACTTTAGTTCGCGGGCCATTATTGAGCGCAATGCTTAGCTGTGACAATGATCAAACTTTTGTGTCGCCGCAAGTAGATATGATGCCAACCTTCGATTTAGGTGATGACGTTGAAGATATCGAGGAGGAAGGATGAGAAAAACCCTCACGACCGTATTCGGCCTTATTCTTTTAAGTGGCTGTGCATATTTAGGCGCTGCTCATTACGATGAATTGTTTGGTGAAGAGCAACCTAGAGAGCGTGTTGTTGCTGCATCAACACTTGAAGGCGCCGAGTTTTTAAGTGACGTAAAACCTGTTCTTGACACTCGTTGTGTGGTTTGTCACGGCTGTTATGATGCACCTTGTCAGCTTAAGTTATCTTCTGTGGAAGGAATTGACCGAGGTTTAAGTAAAGAGCGTGTCTATGATGGCACACGTTTGCTTGCACAAGAGCCAAGTCGTTTACTATTTGATGCTACAACCACAGCTCAGTGGCGTGAAAAAGGCTTTACGCCAGTGCTTAACGAGCGAGTACAAACCGAAGAAGCGAACCTAGCGGGTAGCGTGCTTTATAACTCTTTGGTGCTTAAGCAAAGCAGCCCTCTGCCTAAGCAAGCTATTTTAGGCGATGAGTTTGATTTTTCACTCGATCGTGAACAAACATGCACCACAATGAATGAGTTTGATTCATTTGCTAAAGATAATCCACACAGTGGTATGCCATATGGTTTACCGGGGATCTCAAGCGAAGAGTTTCAGCACCTTGCTAAATGGCTCAGAAAAGGCGGATATCTTGCTCATATTGAGCCCCCTGAAAAAGGCGTACTTAAGCAAGTGGAGCGCTGGGAAGCTTTCTTAAATCAAGATGGTTTAAAGCATCAACTAGCTGCTCGTTATATTTACGAGCACTGGTACTTAGCGCATATTTATTTTCCTGAGCATGGCGATAAACACAGCTACTTTAAACTAGTTCGCTCTTCGACTCCGCCGGGAGAAGAGATCAAGCATATTAGCACGCGTCGCCCTTATGAAGACCCTAAAGTTGAACGAGTTTACTATCGTTTAATGCATGACCGCTCGACTATTTTAGCTAAAACACATTTACCTTTAGCATTAAATGATGAAAAACTTGCCCGCTTACATTCGCAATTTATTGAAGCTGATTATCAAGTAAATAAATTGCCAAGCTATAAGCCTGAAGTTGCATCAAATCCGTTTAAAGCTTTTGCAGCAATTCCAGTAAACTCGCGTTATCAATTTATGCTTGATGAAGCAGAGCTTATAATCATGGGCTTTATTAAAGGTCCTGTTTGTCGTGGTCAAATCGCGTTAAACGTGATTAACGATCAGTTTTGGGTTGGTTTTGCTAAACCAGAAATGGCGGCGACACCTAAAGTCGGTGAAATGTTGTTACAACATGAAGATGCGCTAGCTTTACCTGCAGAAGAAGAAAGTAACGCTTTACCGATTTCTAGTTGGGTAAAGTACTCAAAACGCCAAAACAAATACTTATCAGCAAAAGTTGCACTGGCAAATAAGATGTTTGAGAACGGTCAGCACCTTACCACCGATTTACTTTGGCAAGGTGATGGTCATAACCAAAATGCAGCGCTGACGGTGTTCCGTCATTTCGATAGTGCAACGGTTGTAAAAGGTTGGATAGGCCAGCAACCAAAGACTGCTTGGATACTCGATTATGCCTTATTTGAGCGTATTCATTACCTGCTGGTGGCGGGGTTTGATGTGTACGGCAATATAGGTCACCAGCTTTTAACTCGTTTGTATATGGACTTTTTACGCTTAGAAGGCGAAGCGAATTATTTGGCGTTATTACCAGAAGCTAAACGTAAAGAAGTTAAAGCTCAGTGGTATCGTAAATCACCACCTAGTTTAACCAGTTTCTTTGAAGATGAACTGTCATTTAGTCAACCTACTGGCATTGAATTCAAAACAGCAGATCAGCAGTCTGAGCTGTATAACATGCTTAAAGAGAAGCTCAAACCAATTTTGAGTCCTCGTTATGACTACACCAAAGTGCCAGAACCGCTTGCACAAATAAATGATTTGCCTGTCAAAGCAATTAATCTACTGCCGCAAATTTCGTTTGTGTTAGTCAAAGAGGGCGATGAACAGCACAAAGCCTATACTCTTATTCATCACAATGCTCATTACAATATTTCGAGTTTATTGAATGAAGAAGGGCAGCGAGCTTATGACGAAGATACTGTAACAATTGTACCGGGGTTTATTGGTGATTACCCAGAAGCAATTTGGTATCTACATAACGAACAACAGGTTGCTGCATTTGCAGCTGGGCTTGCTAAAGTGACTGATGAGTCGGCATATAGAGACCTGAAAAGCGAATTTGCGATTCGTCGAACGCATCCTCAGTTTTGGCAATACAGCGATATTTTGCATCGTGTAGCTAAAGAATACCGAGGTGTCGAATTTGGGTTATTTGATTATAACCGCCTCGAAAATAGGTAGCCTTTAAGTACTGCTTTGTTTGTTGATAAAGCCCACTTAATAGTGGGCTTTACTGCTTAATTTAGACTAGAATAAAATAAAAAGATCAGAGAAATGCATGTTAAACCTAGTTATTGATATCCGTAAAAGATATCGCTGGGGGTTATTAGCGATAGCGCTTCTAATATCCTTTTCAGCGGCCTTGATTCAATCTTTGTTGTATATCCAAAAGGGTGATGCCGAGGTGATCAATATTGCCGGCAAGCAACGAATGCTCTCTCAAAAGATTGCTTTGCATGGTAACGCATTAATTTATGACAAGTCTCTGCCTGTAAAGCAACAGCATCGCAAGCTGCTACAAGACACCGTTGAGCAGTTTATTGCAGGTCACCAGTTTTTGGTTGCTCGCGATGGTCCAAATACGTTTCGTCATTTAAATCAGGAGTTAGAGGCACATTACTTTGCTGCTCCAAATAAGCTTGATGCGCGTGTTAAGCGCTATGTAAGTAAAGCACAGAAGCTATTAAATAGCCGTGACGACTACACAGATTTTGACGGGCCAGTTTTCGAAACTCAACAAGTTGAAGTCTTATTAAATGAATTAGATGTAGCTGTTGAGTTGCTTGAGCAAGAGTCTGTAAAAAAAGTCACATTTATTGCAACAGTTGAATTAATATTTTGGTTAACGGCTTTGCTGTTGTTATTGATTGAACTATTTTTTGTCTTTAAGCCAATGGAATCATTAATCGCTAAAACAATTAATAAGTATCAAACTCAAAAAGAATATGCGGAGCAAATAAGCAAAAATAAAGAGCGCTTTATAGCTCGCGCAAGTCATGAATTTCGAACACCAATACAAGGCCTTACAGCCTCTATTGAAGCGCTTGATATCAATGAACAACAGCTCGCAACTAAAAAACAAGCTGTTTATTGTGTGAATAGATTAGTCGCAATGTTAGATGAACTTGTTGATTTACAACAGCTCACAACAGGAAATTGGCAATTAAACCCGAGTCGTGGAAATTTAAAGTCGACTCTAAAACACGCGATCACCCCATTTGAATATGTTTGCGACGAAAAGAATATTCTGCTTAGTATCGATATTCCAGAATCTCTTAACAAAGATGTACTCACTGATCATGCTCGTTTACAGCAAGTTTTGGCTGAACTCATCAACAATGCAGTAAAGTTTACTGCTGAACAAGGTCGAATTGCGATCACAGCAAGAAGCCAAGGCGAACAAAACTATATTATTGAAGTGCAAGATAACGGCAAAGGGTTTGAAAAGCCACCGACCGATATACTCAGCTTGGAAAATGATAGCGAGCAGCATTTTCAAGGCCTTAAAACTGGTTTGTTGAGGGTGGTGCATATTGTTAAAGCTTTGCAGGGGAATATTGAGTTTTTAAGTGCTCAACCGCAAGGTGTTAAAGTGGTGCTTAGCTTAGAGTTAAGTAATGCCGCTGGTGATGACGCAGAGGTTTTATTACCCAATAAGTTACACTGCTTAATTGTGGAAGATAATCAGTTGAATGCCACTATATTAGGTCGTATTTTAGGGCAGTTAAATTACAGCTTTGATATCGCTGAAAATGGCTTAATCGCCACAGATAAAGCGTCAGATAAGCAGTATGATTTAATCTTTATGGATTTGAATATGCCAGTTATGGATGGCTTTAAAGCGATTGATATTATTCGTAATGAGCAGGGGCAACAGGTGCCAATTTTGGTGGTGACGGCCAATACATCAAATGATGATTTACAACGTGTGTATGAACTTGGGGCTAACCTACATGTATACAAACCGATCTCGCTAGATTCAGTGCAAAAAGCTCTCAGTATTTTATTTACCGAGAGCTCACAGGGATAACCAAAGCGTTAAATTAGTTTGTTACTTTGATGTCGCCAACACCTACTTCAACGTCAATATCATGCAGCCCATTGCCTCGGTAGCTTGAGTGAGAGCTAACGACTTTGCGGCTGGTGTTAGCCTCTTTTTTCAAGCCGCGAATCTTGGTGTCGCCCACACCGGTATCTAGTTCGATGCGTCTGTAATCGTCAAGCGCACTATCAATTCTTACTGCGCCCACACCAAGTTCAATCTCAACTGAATTACTTGCGTCGTTAATCTCAATATCACCTACACCTAGCTCAACATCAATTGCCATTGATTTAGGCATTTTTACATGCCAGTTTTGTTGAATGTCATCGTTATCTAATTTTAAGCTAAGTGAGCTGGCACTTTGCGAGTGGCTTAATTCAATATTTGATAAATCAACATCAGAGCTGAACCAGCTATTGTCATTTTTTGGTTTAATGCGAACCGTAACCACGACTTCACTGCCGTCATAACTTTCGACTTCTAAGCTGCCCACCGGAAAATCAATATCAAGCTGGCTTGCGCCATTCACTGTAAAGTTATGACTTAGCTCACGTGAGTCTTTTGCCATTGCGTATGTTGTTGTAAGTGCTAGGCCTATTGCTGCTACACAAAGTAATTTTTTCATTGTCTGATTCCTGTTAATGACCTTTTATACCTTAGTCGCAGCCGTGTTCAAAAAAGGTTTAAACGATTTTTAATTTTTTATCGAATGCGGTAACGTCAAGCTAGCGGTAACTTAGAATGAGGATTCAAAGTGCAACAAGTGCAGTTGGTTAATGTTCGAGCCAGCCTGAAGGGCCAAGGCAATGACGTTTATTATTTAGATGAGCTCAATATCAATGTATCGCCATTGCAGCAATGGGTTTTACTTGGCGCTAATGGGGCGGGTAAATCGGCTGTGGCCGCTGCCATTGCTGGTTTTGCGAAAATAGAGCAAGGCCACTATGAGAATAGCTTTGAGCGTATAGCATTGGTATCGCCAGATAGCCAAAAGCAGCTCCTCGCGGTCGAGTTAACTAAAGATCAAGATGATATTATTGAGGGTGTTACGGCTACGAGTACAGTTTATGAGCTGATTATTGCAGGTCGAGACGAGCAACAGCTTGATAGTGATATGCTACAGCAACTAATAAGCCTATTTGATTTTAGTGACAAACTTAGCAAGGCATTTCGCGATTTATCGACCGGCGAAACCCGCAAACTAATGTTGATTCAAGCCATAATAGGTCGACCAGATTTACTTGTGCTAGATGAGCCTTTTGATGGCTTAGATGTCACGGCAATGGCTGGGCTTAATCAGCTACTCGCAGAGCTTAGCAAAACAACGACCCTTATTTTTGTGCTTAATCGCTTAACTGAGATCCCTGACTTTGTTGATCACTACGCCTATGTTAAAGAGGGTCATGTCACAGAGCAATTAGCAAAGCCTACAGCCGAGCAGCGCGATGATTTACTAAAGCTGTTGCATCTCACGCATACCCAGTTACAAATACCTGAGGCAGATATTGACCATCAAGCGCCTCCGCTCACCGATTCTATGCTGGTAAGATTAAACAACGCATCGGTAAGTTATGGCGGCGAGGCTATCTTTGAAAAACTAAACTGGCAAATTAACCAAGGCGAACATTGGCAGTTAACAGGTAAAAATGGCTCAGGTAAAACCTGTTTGCTGAACCTTATCACTGGTGATAACCCGCAGTGTTACAACAACGATATCAAGGTGTTTGGCTATCAGCGCGGCAGTGGTGAGAGTATTTGGCAAATTAAACAGCACATTGGTTATATTTCTAACGCGCTACATATGGATTATCGAGTGAGTATCACTGCGCTCAATACGGTTGTTTCGGGCTTTTATGACAGCATTGGTCTTTACCAAAAAGCCACTGATAAGCAACTTGCCATTGCCAAAAAGTGGTTAGCGTTATTAGGTTTAAGTGATAAACAAAGCAGTTCATTTAGCCAACTGTCTTTTGGTGATCAGCGCTTATTGTTGATTGCTCGGGCTATGGTTAAACACCCTAACTTATTGATTCTTGATGAGCCTTGCTTAGGTCTTGATGAAGCGAATAGGCAGCGCGTGTTATTACTAATAGAAAAAATCTGTGCTGCAGGCACCGGCACCGTGGTGTATGTTAATCACCACGCGAGTGACAAAATAGTCGGTATCAACAATTATTTAGAGATGGCTGATTTCACAAAAAAAGCGCCATAAGGCGCTTTTTAAACGATTGAAATCATTTAAATACGGGTAACGGTAAAACCCTTATCTGTTAATTGCTTCAATAAGCCGTGTTGCTCTGGTAAGTGCAAAGCGCCCACTGCAATGAACAGCTTTTCTTTACCGATGCGAGTAGATAGTTGATTAACCCAATCGTTGTTACGGTCTATCAACATCACTTGCTCGCTTAGCTGGCCATACTGAGAGTCATCAAAGCTTTCGTTATAAAACTGTGTAAGTGTTTTCATGTCACCTGATTTCCAAGCCTTGATCAGGCCAAAAAAGTAGGTGTCTACATCTGCAAGTTGGTCGAACGTTTCTTCGATCATTTTGTCATTCATGATTGCTAAGTGCTCAAACATTTCCATTTGTCGTTCAAGAGTTTCTAGCTCACCAACAGAAATTTTATGTTCTTGAGCATAAGCAAGTACTTGCTTGTCTATGCCGTATTGATCTGAAAAACCAACGCTTTGGAACTCCATTTGCATCATGGTGACCATCACCGCCCACGGTGCTAAGTTCTTAAACATCGCAATATCAATTGATTTATCCGCAAAGTACTTTTGCAGTTTTGCATAGTTTTCTGGTGATAATTCTGATTGTAAGGTTTTGCCATTTTTCAGCATCATAAATGGTAATGAGCGACGCTGCATTTCCATCGGTGAAATAGCGCTGATATCCACCTCAACAATGACTTTATCTGAGTTATCGAGTGCTTTTTTTACCTTGCTCGGTAAGCCTTTCATGCTGTCATCGCCAACATGTACGGTACCAAATAAATATGAAGCAACGCCGTTTTTTTCTACTTTCCATAATCCCGGCTCGGCAAGTGCATGTTGGCTAAAACCAAGCAGTAGCACCATAAAAAACAGGGCATTTATACGTTGGACGAATTTCATAACTTTCCTTTTCATTACGTGGTTATTTTCAATACTAAACTAATTCTTCTTTGATGCGTTAAATTAAATCGGCTTTAAGCAGAAAAAATTACATTTAATTGCCAAAAATTAATCAATCATAGAATGGCAGATAAAGAGGTATGAAATTTCAATATTAAGCAAATGGCGAAAAATAAATCTTATTAATGGTGAAGTTTAGATATTTATTTCTATAAAGTCGTTTTTTTGCTTGTTTTTTGAATTGAATTTTATGTTGACTTAACGCCCCCAGCGCGGTACTAATAGAAAAAGACAGCGGGATGGCTAGATTTCCGCTACAAATGAACAGAATTTGGTTACAGATAAATGCTTACAAACAAACTTTCTCTAATTCTAATTAACGTCGTGGTGATTATTATTACCGCGGGGGCTAGTTAGTGCTTAGAGAAAAGTGAAGCATTTAAAAAGCCCCCCGCACTTAACAGTCCGGGGGGCTTTTTTGTTTTAAGGTTTGAGTCGCAGCAAATACACAATGTCACTGAGGAATGAGGATTTACGATGACAGGCGCAGAGTTAACAATCGATTTATTAGCCAAACATGGCGTTAAGGATGTTTTTGGTTACCCAGGCGGTGCCATCATGCCTATTTACGACGCCTTGTACGGTGCGCCAGTCAAACATTATTTGACGCGTCATGAACAAGGAGCGGGTTTTGCAGCAGTGGGGTTTGCCCGCAGCACAGGTAAGTTAGGTGTGTGTTTTGCAACATCAGGCCCTGGTGCAACCAACTTAATAACCGCTCTTGCTGATGCAATGATGGATTCAGTGCCGTTACTTGCCATCACAGGGCAAGTACCTACCGCCGCAATAGGCTCCGACGCCTTTCAGGAAGTGGACGTGTTAGGTATGTCGTTATCATGTACTAAACATAGTTACATGGTTGAAAGAGCAGAAGATTTAGCCGAAATCCTACAAGAAGCCATCCACTTAGCGCAAAGCGGCCGCCCAGGTCCTGTGTTAGTTGATATCCCGAAAGACATCCAAATGGCACAAGTGCCATTCCACCCTTGGTTAGCTGCCGAAGATCATTTACCAAAATTAGACCCGAACCAAGTTGCAATAGCTAATCAAATCTTAAGTGAAGCGCAGCGCCCTGTGGCGTATATCGGTGGTGGTGTACAAGCTGCTGATGCACAAAACGAGCTTATGCAGTTTTTAGAAAAAACACATATGCCTGCGGTATCAACGTTGAAAGCGTTAGGCAGTGTATTACCTGATTATGAATATGATTTGGGTATGCTAGGTATGCATGGCGGTAAAGCAGCTAACTTAGCAGTGCAAGAGTGTGATGTTTTGGTTTGTATCGGTGCCCGTTTTGACGACCGTGTTACTGGCAATTTAAGCAAGTTTGCCGCAAAAGCAAAAGTGATACACCTTGATATCGACGCAGCAGAGGTTGGTAAGCGTAAGCCTGCAAAAGCGTCATTAGTCGCAGATTTAAAAACGTCATTACCGCAACTTGATTGTTTTGTAACGCCTGATGAATGGTTAACGCATATCGAAAGCATGATGAAAGAGCATGCATGGCGTTATGACTATCCAGGCGAGAAAGTATTTGCCCCATATTTATTAAACCAACTAAGCCAAAAAATGCCAGCAACGGGTGTTGTGTGCTGTGATGTGGGTCAGCACCAAATGTGGGTGGCGCAGCACATGAAGTTTAGCCACCCAAGCAATCATTTAAGTAGTGGTGGTGCAGGTACCATGGGCTTTGGTTTACCGGCCGCTATCGGCGCTCAAGTTGCTCGTCCAAATGACTTTGTGATCACGGTGTCGGGTGATGGCTCAATCATGATGAATATTCAAGAACTGGCAACAATTCGCCGTAACAATCTGCCAGTTAAAATTCTAATCCTAGATAACCAGCGCTTAGGCATGGTACGTCAATGGCAGCAGCTATTTTTTGAAGGTCGTTATTCTGAAACAAACCTTTCAGATAATCCTGATTTTGTGCAGTTAGCAGCGGTGTTTGGCATTCCAGGTCAAACCATCACTAAAGCAGATGAAGTCGATGCTGCGGTTGATGCGTTAGTAAATAGTGAAGGTCCATACATTCTTCATGCCTGTATTGATGATAAAGAAAATGTATGGCCGCTTGTACCACCGGGTGCAGCTAATGATGAAATGATGACGGAGACAGTAAAATGAAACACACCCTAACGATTGCACTAAAGAATCAAAGTGTCGCTGTAGAGCGCTTTTTACGCGTTGCACGTCATCGCGGCTTTGACCTAACAACCATGAATTTAGAAATGGCTGATGAAGCGTTTCACGTCACCATGACGGTAGACAGCGATAAGCCAATTTATCTACTAACATCACAGTTAAATAAATTGGTTGATGTTAAACACGTTAATGTTGAAAACCAATTTCAACAACAAGCAATCTAGTAAAAAATCAACAGGTAACTAGAGCAGTCAGAGTGATGCTTTAGTGAGAAATAAATTAGGAATGAGGAAGTCAGTGGCATGCCACTGCAACAACTGAGGTAATTATGGCTAAATTAAGAAGTGCAACAACAACAGAAGGTCGCAAACGTGCAGGGGCGCGTGCTTTGTGGCGTGCAACAGGGATGACAGATAAAGACTTCGGTAAGCCAATTATCGCTGTTGTTAACTCATATACTCAGTTTGTACCGGGTCATGTTCACCTTAACCAACTTAGTGAGCTGATGGCTGAAACCATCACCGAAGCCGGTGGTGTACCAAAAGAATTTAATACTATTGCGATCGACGATGGTATCGCAATGGGTCACGGCGGCATGCTGTATTCACTACCATCGCGTGACTTAATTGCTGACTCAGTGGAATACATGGTTAATGCACACTGTGCTGATGCCATGATCTGTATTTCTAACTGCGACAAAATCACCCCAGGGATGATGCTAGCTGCACTGCGTTTAAATATTCCGGTTATTTTCGTATCAGGTGGTCCAATGGAAGCGGGTAAAACACGCCTTGCTGATATCGACATTAAACTTGATTTAGTGGATGCCATGGTGAAAGGCGCTGATACCACAGTAAGCGATGAAGACTCTGAAAAAGTCGAGCGTTCTGCGTGTCCTACGTGTGGTTCATGCTCAGGTATGTTCACTGCCAACTCAATGAACTGCTTATTAGAAGCGATTGGTTTAGCACTGCCGGGTAACGGTACCACACTTGCTACGCACAAAGACCGTAAACAACTTTACGTTGAAGCAGGTGCGCGCATTGTTGATTTATGCCGAGAGTATTATCAAAAAGACAATGCAGCAGTGTTACCTCGTGCGATTGCTAATCGCACTGCTTTTATGAATGCAATGGTCGTTGATATTGCTATGGGTGGTTCATCAAATACGGTTTTACACTTATTAGCTGCAGCGCAAGAAGCGGGTGTTGATTTTGATATGTCGCACATCGATGAGCTTTCTCGCAAAACACCTTTCCTTTGTAAAGTGGCACCCGCAACCAATAAATATCACATTGAAGATGTGCACCGCGCTGGTGGCATGATGGCAATTATCCGTGAGTTAGGTAAGGCTGGCCTAGTTGATTTATCTGTTGATCACGTGGCAGGCCACAGTATGGCTGAAATGGTGGCTAAATGGGATGCCACCGATCCTAATAATGAAGTGGCGCAAAAATTCTATAAAGCAGGTCCTGCCGGAATCCGTACTACAAAAGCAATGAGCCAAGAATGTCGCTGGCCAGAACTTGATAATGACCGTGAAAACGGCTGTATCCGCAGTGTTGAAAATGCCTTTCGTCAAGATGGTGGCCTAGCTGTACTTTCAGGTAACTTAGCCCTTGATGGCTGTATTGTTAAAAGTGCTGGCGTAGTTGAAGAAATGCTGCACTTTGAAGGCCCTGCTGTTGTATACGAATCACAAGATGATTCGGTTGAAGGCATCCTTAATGGTGAAGTAAAAGCAGGCGATGTTGTTGTAATTCGTTACGAAGGGCCAAAAGGCGGCCCTGGCATGCAAGAAATGCTGTATCCAACGAGTTACTTAAAATCAATGGGCTTAGGTGAAAAGTGTGCGCTTATCACCGATGGTCGTTTCTCGGGTGGTACATCGGGTTTATCAATAGGTCACGTTTCACCAGAAGCAGCAAGTGGTGGTGCAATCGCCTATGTTGAAAATGGCGATAAAATAGTAATTGATATTGCAACCCGCGAAATCACTTTAGCGCTGTCAGATGAAGAGCTTGAAGCACGTAAACAAAAGCAACTTGCACGTGGTAAAGACGCTTATAAACCACTTGATCGTGACCGCTATGTTTCATCTGCACTTAAAGCCTATGCATTACTTGCAACCAGTGCAGACAAAGGAGCTGTTCGCGATTTAGCAAAACTTGAGGAGCTTAGTTAATTATGGTTTCTCAAGAGCTCGATTATTTTCGCGCTATCATCCAAGCGAACATGGAGCCGCTTGCAAAAGTCACTGAGGTCAGCGAAATGGCTGATCTTAGTGCACGGTTAGGCAACCATGTGTGGTTAAAGCGTGAAGACCAACAACCGGTTTATTCATTTAAGCTTCGTGGTGCTTTTCATAAACTGAGCAAGTTGCCAAAAGGGTCTGATGTGATCACAGCCTCAGCGGGTAACCATGCGCAAGGGGTTGCACTCAGTGCCTCATTTTTAGGGCATAACGCAACGATTGTGATGCCAGTTACAACACCAGAAATTAAAGTGAATGCAGTACGTTCACTCGGTGGTGAAGTGGTATTACACGGCCATCATTTTGATGCGGCAAAAGCCCATGCTTTAGAACTGACAGAGCAGCGTAACGGGGTGTTTGTGCCACCGTTTGATGATCCTGATGTGATTGTTGGCCAAGGTACCGTTGCCCGTGAATTAATGCAGCAATTGAACGACCTCGATGCTGTTTTTATTCCTGTTGGCGGTGGTGGTTTACTTGCAGGCATGGCGGTGTACATTAAGTCGTTACGTCCTGATATCAAAGTCATTGGTGTTGAAGCTGACGAGAGTGCTTGCCTAAAAGCAGCGCTTGAAGCGGGCAAGCCCGTTGAGCTTGACCGTGTTGGCAGCTTTGCAGATGGTGTAGCCGTAAAAGTCATCGGCACAGAAACATTTCGTTTAGCGCAAAAGTTTTGTGATGAAGTGGTCACTGTAACGGGCGATGAAATCTGCGCCGCAATGCAAGATATCTTTGTTTCGACTCGTGCGATAGCAGAACCTTCAGGGGCGCTATCAACAGCAGGGCTGAAAAAATGGTGCCAACAAAATGGTGTTAAAGGCTTAAACGTTGCTGCAATTTTATCGGGTGCAAACTTAAACTTTGACCGCTTACGTTATGTTGCAGAGCGGACTGCTCTTGGTGAAAAGAACGAAGCACTCCTTGCTGTGACCATAAAAGAAGAAAAGGGTAGCTTTAAGCAGTTTTGTAACTCACTAGGTGGCAGAGCTATCACCGAGTTTAATTACCGTTACGCAGGCCCCGGCGAAGCACAAATTTTTGTTGGTATTGCATTAAGGCAAGGGCAGCAAGAGCTTGATGAATTAAAAGCCGCACTGACAGAAAACGACTACACGTTTTGCGATCTATCAGATAACGAGCTGGCTAAATTGCATATTCGTTATATGGTGGGTGGTAAAGCGCCTGCTCAACTTCATGAGCGTTTACTACGCTTTGAGTTTCCTGAATACCCAGGCGCACTGGCGCGATTCTTAGATACCCTTGGTAGTAATTGGAATATCACTTTATTCCATTATCGTAATCATGGTGGAGCGATTGGTAATGTGCTGGCGGCCTTTGCTATTGAACCGAGTGATTATGAGGTATTCAATGAGCATTTGAACCGTTTGGGATACAACGTTCAAGATGAAACGAACAATCCATGTTTCACCCAGTTCCTAACCAGCCAAGGTCAGGAGTTGAGCGCAGTGAAAGTGGCTAATTAGTTATAAAATCAGAATAAGGCTGCTAATTAGTAGCCTTGTTTTTTTGTCTATTTTTCCTATAGTTATTGCACGGTTCTCAATCAAGGATGATGCGTGCAAGGAATGAAAAGTCTACTAGGGTTAATCTGTCTAATGCTCTCTATGAGCGCACAGAGCGTTGATAACGTTAGCTTACAATTAAAATGGACTCACCAGTTTCAATTTGCAGGTTATTATATGGCTGCAGAAAAAGGCTTTTACAAGGAAGCGGGCCTTAATGTTGCTATTATACCTGCCGACCCAAATGACCCTGATACCTTTCCTAAAGTGTTAAACGGCCAAGCCGACTTTGCCATTACTCACTCAGGCATATTACAAAAACGCCAGCAAGGCGCATCGGTTGTTGCCCTTGGAGCCATTCTGCAGTTTTCGCCTTACTGCTGGATGGTAAAGAATAACTCAGATATTTTTCAGCCCAGAGACTTTGTTGGAAAGAAACTCAGCAAAGTTAGCTCACTAGAAAATGCAGAACTCTTGGTCATGTTACAGCGTGCTGGATTGAGCCAAGAAAGCTTGATGGCAGCTAGCCATGAAGGCGGCGTTAAAGAGTGGCTTGCCGGTGATTTAGATGCGGTGCAAGTTTATGTGACCAATGAGCCTTACAGCATGACTCTTAGAGGGGTTGGCTATCGACTCATTTGCCCTCAAAAGTTCGGCTTGAATGTGTATGGTGATATTTTATATACCTCTGAGCAGTTTTTAGCGAAGAAGCCTGAGGTTGTAGAGCGTTTTTACCGCGCGAGCCTAAAAGGGTGGCGATATGCTTTATTGCACTTAGAAGAAAGCATCGATGTGACCAAGCAACACTATGCTAAACATAAAAGCGTACAGGAGCTGGCTTATGAAGCACATGTTTTGGCAAGCTATATTCAACCTCCAGGGATTAAGTTAGGCAATATGTCGATGGCAAAATGGCGTTTAATTGCAGATCTATATGGCATCGAGCAAGCTGATTTTGATCAGGCTTTTGATGGCTTTATGTATGATCAGCAGCAAGCTGAAGCTATTGAGCTGTCGTGGATGTTGATCCTCGCCATCATTTTAAGTATTGCGTGTGTGCCATTGTACAGTCGCTTGATCAGCAGTAACCGACGTTAAATAAGATAAAAGCTGTTATACTGCTCTTTATTTCTTGTCGCTAAGTAGTTATGACACTTGCCGAGCACTTTGCAGCTTTAGATGCACTGCTATTTTCAACCCGCCAATACTGGCAATGTACCGCATTTGATTTTGATGATCTTCCTTGGCCTGAATTAGCCAACTTATTATGGGCGCTTGATGACCAACAAGTGAGTGAACTTGATGCCGATCAGCAAGCTTTATATCGTTATTTTACTGAGGCAATAGAGGGTATCGACCAGTTGGCTGAGTTGTGTAATTTGCCTGCTATAAGTGCTGCCCGTAATGAATTTCCATTTTGGGTAAGTAATGGCATTAAGGGCCGTAAGTTTGAACAACTACAAGACTTTGTCGCGGCCATTAGTCAGCAGTCATTAAACCAGCCTGTTTTAGAATGGTGTGCAGGTAAAGGGCATTTAGGTCGTATGTTGGCATTTAATGGGGCACCACGTGTCCATAGCATTGAGCTACAACAACACTTGTGCGATCAAGGTCAACACAGTGCTAAGCAACAGCAATTGGCGATGCAGTTTTCACAAGCTGATGTATTAACCGATGACACAGATGGCTTTTTTGAAAGCCAGCAGCATGCAGTTGCATTGCATGCCTGTGGTCGTTTGCATCAAACATTTATGCAGCAAGCAAGTAAAGCGAAAACCCAGCAAATTAGTTTTTCACCGTGCTGTTATCATTTATTCACTGATAACGCTTATCAAGCAATGAGCGAGCCCGTAAAAAAAAGCCAACTTGCGCTTACTCATCGCGATTTAAAACTGGCGCTGCAAGAAACGGTAACCGCACCGAGCCGAGTTGATAAGGTCAGAAAAACAGAGGTTGAATGGCGTCTTGGATTTGATGCGTTACGTAAATCACTGACCGGTGAAATGCACTATGTGAGTGTACCGTCAGTGAACAAAGCGATCTTCTCTGATTCGTTTAACTCATTTTGTTTATGGGCTGCTGAGAAAAAATCATTACATTTACCTGAAGGCATTGATTACAATAAGTTTTTAGAGATAGGTAAAAAGCGCAAAAGGGTCACCGAGCGAGTTGAACTCGTCCGACATGTGTTCAGAAGGGCAATTGAAGTTTGGCTCGTGCTCGATCGTGCTTTATATTTGCAACAACAAGGGTATCAAGTAACAGTTAGTACGTTTTGCGAAAAGCAGCTGACACCAAGGAATATCTTGATCCAAGCTAATTATTAAAAACCGTAAAGAGGCGCAATGAGAAAGTTAAAAAATTTATTCGAAAATAATAGACGTTGGGCAGCGCGTACGAGTGAAAATGATCCTGAGTTTTTTAAAATTCTATCAATGCAGCAAAATCCAGAGTATTTGTGGATCGGTTGTTCTGACTCGCGTGTACCTGCAAACGAAATTGTAGACTTATTACCGGGTGAGCTATTTGTTCACCGTAACGTAGCAAATGTCGTTGTGCATACTGACCATAACTGTCTTTCGGTAATGCAATACGCTGTTGAAGTGCTGAAAGTGAAGCACATCATGGTCGTTGGTCACTATGGCTGTGGTGGTGTTCAAGCAGTATTAAACGAAGCGCGTTTTGGCTTAATTGATAACTGGCTACGCCATGTAGGTGATGTAAAAGAAAAACACATCGAACAACTCAATGCATTACCTGAGCAAGAGCGTTTAAATAGCTTAATTGAACTAAACGTTATCGAACAAGTACGTAACGTGTGCCGTACTAACATTGTGCAAGATGCTTGGGCGAAAGGCCAAGATTTAACAATTCATGGTTGGGTGTATGGCTTAGCGAATGGTCACCTTAATGATCTTGAGTCGGTTGTGACCTGTGCTGAAGAAGCTAGTGATACCTACGGTATCGCCGTTAAGCGTGTATTCGAACGCGTGGCAGAAAAAAGCTAAAACCTAAACTAGTTAGGTAGAAAAAAGGAGAGCTAATTCGCTCTCCTTTTTTATTGTTCGTCTTGTTTGCTAGCAAGTTGCTGCTCGAGTAATGCAACTTTCTCTTCAAGCTCAGTGAGTTTTTCACGAGTACGAATAAGTACTTGGCTTTGAATATCAAACTCATCACGGCTTACAAAGTCCATCTCAGCAAGTTTGTTTTGAATAGCTTGCTTTGTTTTGCCTTCAACTGTTTCGGCAAGGTTTTTCACGCCTTGCGGCATGTTGTCAGTAATTTGCTTAGCGATTTCTTCAAGTTTTGCTGGGTTGATCATCTTCGTCCCTTGAGTCACGTAAAAAAACAATCTTACCTTATTGGCTAGGCGTAGTGTAGTGATTACGGTAAAATTGCCCGTCCTGTCTTTGGATAATTTCTTTAGGGGCTTATGAAACTCAACCCAAAACAAGATGAAGCGGTAAAGTATATCAGTGGACCGTGTCTGGTATTAGCCGGTGCGGGCTCTGGTAAAACGCGTGTTATTACTAATAAAATCGCTTACTTGGTGCAAAAGTGTGAGTATCAAGCGCGCAATATTGCGGCGGTAACTTTTACCAATAAAGCGGCAAAAGAAATGCGCGAGCGTGTAACGCAAACACTGGGTAAACAAGAGTCGAAAGGCTTATGGGTTTCAACGTTTCATACTCTTGGGCTTGAGATCATCAAAAAAGAGTTAACGACGCTAGGGTTTAAACCCGGTTTTTCGTTGTTTGATGATCAAGATACCAACCAGTTACTAGCCGAGCTGACCGAAGAAGAACTAAAAAAAGACAAAGACTTACTCAACCTACTAAAAATGCAAATAGGTAACTGGAAGAACGAATTGATTCTGCCAGAGCGTGCTGTTCGCGAAGCCCGTGAGCCACAAAAAGCCTTATTTGCTCAGCTGTATGCGCGTTATCAAAATCAACTACGTGCTTATAATGCCCTTGATTTTGATGATCTGATCATGATCCCTACTTTATTGTTAGGCCAAAATGCTACTGCGCGTGAGCGTTGGCAACAGCGTTTTCGTTACTTGCTTGTGGATGAGTACCAAGATACTAATACCAGCCAGTATCAGTTGGTTAAGTTATTGGTGGGTGAACGAGCTCGTTTTACAGTGGTAGGCGATGATGACCAATCAATTTACTCATGGCGCGGTGCTAAGCCTCAAAACCTTGTACTATTGAGTAAAGATTTTCCGGGCTTACGTTTAATTAAGCTTGAACAAAACTACCGAAGCGCAGGGCGAATTCTAAAAGCGGCGAATATTTTGATTGCCAACAACCCTCACGAGTTTGATAAAAAGCTATTCAGTGAACTTGGTTATGGTGAGCCAATCAAAGTGATTGGTTGTCGTGATGAAGAGCATGAATCAGAGCGAGTGGTAGCAGAAATCATTTCTCATAAATTCATGAAGCGTACCAGCTATAAAGATTACGCGATTTTATACCGTGGTAACCATCAAGCGCGCGTGTTTGAAAAAGCACTTATGAGCAACCGCATTCCCTATAAGATAAGTGGCGGCATGTCGTTTTTCTCGCGTTCAGAGATTAAAGATATCATGGCGTATTTACGCTTATTGGTGAACCAAGATGATGACAATGCCTTTTTACGTATTGTAAATACGCCACGCCGTGAGATTGGTACGGTCACACTCGAAAAACTTGGCACCCTTGCTAATGAAAAGCATATCAGCTTATTTGCAGCCTGTTTTGAACCTGAACTTGCACACCGCTTAAAAGGCCGTGGTTTTAATGCCTTAGCTGGTTTTGCCCGCTGGGTGGTTGAGCTTTCTGATAATGCGGTACGCGGCGATACCCTTGAGGCTGTGAAAGAGTTAGTTAGACAAATTAACTACGAAGCATACCTTTATGAGTCATCACCAAGTGCAAAAGCTGCTGAAATGCGCATGAAGAACGTTTCAGAGCTTTATCGTTGGATCACCGACATGCTAACAGGGGACGCAGACAACCCGCCGCTGAACCTTGCTGAGGTGGTTAGTAAACTGACTTTACGTGACATGCTTGAACGTAACGAAGAAGAAGACGAATCTGATGCGGTACAATTACTGACACTGCATGCTTCAAAAGGTTTGGAGTATCCGTATGTGTTCATGGTTGGCATGGAAGAGGGGTTACTACCACACCAAGTAAGTATCGATGAAGATAACGTTGAAGAAGAGCGTCGTCTTGCTTATGTAGGTATAACCCGTGCTCAACAAGAGTTGGTAATGACTTATGCTAAGTTACGTCGTCAATTTGGTGAAACGTCAGATACTGAGCTCAGTCGCTTTGTGCAGGAGTTACCACAAGATGACTTAGCCTTTGAAGCGAAAAAGCCACCGTCTTCACAGGCTGAGCGTATGGAAAAAGGCCAAGCCCGTGTAGCTAATCTAAGAGCGATGCTTAAGAAGTAATTATTTGTGCGCTTGGTGTTTCGTATTCGAAGGGCGCCAGCGCATGCTGTTTACCAATAAACAACGACAACCCGTGCTTATCGAGTAACGTGCGGTAGTTAAAAATCGACGGTCCTTTCGCGATTACTTTGATATTTTGCAGCTTAGTGATCGCCAGTACACCTTGCAGTTGTAAGTGATAGTTTTCTTGCTGTAATACGCGCTTGCTAAATGTTGAACTTAATAACAAGTAATCGAATTGAAACTCAGTCAGTAAGTTTAACTCACAGCGATCTTTAGCAAATTCATTCAACCCAATCGAAAATCCTTGTGCGACCAAGTTTTTTAAATTTTCAATTTGTACCGCTGATGCGTAACGAATTTCTTGTTCGTTGAATAACAGACACATTCTATTCGCATCGTGGGCTTTTAATAGCTTACATAGTGCTTGAAAATTAATACGTTCAAGGACTAAGCCAGAGCAAGGGAACAATACTTTTTCTTTCTTACTGTCACTTACTAAGCTGAATGCTTGTTTTAGTAAGTTAAGTTCAACCTCAAAGTGCTGTACTCTATCGGTCGCAAACTTCTTAAGTACTTCAAAGCTGGTGCTGCCAAGTACTGGGTGTTCACCAAATGCTTCGAGTAAAGACTCTGCGCGAGTTTGCTCATCCAAGGTAATGATTTCGGCACTTCTAAAGTGCATAGGCAAGTCATCTAAGTGATGCATATTGTCAGCATCATGTTGCACATTACTGGCATTAAGCAGCGGATGGAAACATTCAAAGCGATTACGGCCTGCATTTTTAGCGTAATACATGGCGGCGTCGGCATCACGTATAATTTCATCGGTGTGCTTGTAGCTTGGTTTTGAGTAAGTAATACCAATACTGGCACCACTTTGAATGCATTGACCCTTCATACAGAAAGGTTTTCTCATTATTTCGATGATACGTTTGGCAACATCTTGAGCTTGCTGTTGCTCAGTTAAGTGAGTGAGCAATACCACAAACTCATCACCACCTAAACGTGCAAGTAAATCATGCTCACGGATACAATGCGAGAAAGATTCAGCAACACCAATTAAAAATTGATCGCCTGCTTGGTGACCAAGGTGATCGTTGATGTCTTTAAATTTATCAAGGTCAATAAATAACACTGCAAACTGCTGCTCTGGATAGCGCTGATAATGCTGCAATGTTTTTTCTAACTGTGTTAGGAATAAACTGCGATTAGGTAAACTGGTTAATGAGTCATGGTGTGCATCGTGGTACAGCTGTTGTTCTATTTTTTTACGCTCTTCAATTTGCATCTGTAAGTGCAGGTTTGCTTGGCGTAACTCTTTCGTTTTCTCTGCAACTCTGTTTTCCAGCTTTTGATGATTTAGCTTTAACTCTTGATTTGCTAAATGGGTTTGAATGACGTTGGCTATTTGATGCGATACAAAGGTAATTAACTCACAGTCATCTTGCGTGAATTCGTGTTTATTATTATACGCTTGGCAAACTATTAGACCAATGACACCTTGCGATGTTTTAAGTGGTGCACCTAACCAGCTAGTTGCTGTTCGTTCAGCCGGGACGTCTACGGGCCTTTCAACAACGCCTAACTTAATTAGATTATTTGCTTTATCAATATCGATGACTTGGCATTCTTCGGAGCTTAAAACAAGTTCACTAAAACCTTTTGCAAAAGGTCTCGGCCTGCCTGTGTCATTGTATTCATCGACACAGTACGGAAAACTTAACCAGTGAGTTTGCTCATCATAAAGGGCAATATATAGGTTGTCTGCATAGGTAATGGTTTTAATAATTTCGTGAACATGTTTATAAACGTCGTCAAGATTTTCACTTAAGGTTGCCAGCTCTGATATTTTAAAAAGGATCTGTTGACGCTCTAACGCTTTTTTACGTTGCTGTATTTCTTCATTGAGAGCTTGATTACTTTGTGTCAGTGCACGAGTACGAATTTTAACTTCTGATTCGAGCAGTTCACGTTTCTTAACTCGTTCGATGGCCGTTGCCAAATAAAGTGACATTACTTCTAGCAACTCAATTTGTTGCTCAGAATAACTCAGGTCTTTTTCATAGCTTTGCGCGACCATCACTCCAATTATTGACTTATCGCGGTATACAGGAACTCCAACCCAATGCTCGGCAGGTGTGCCAAAGCATTTGAGTAAGCCTTGTTCAACCGCTAGCTCTGTTTGTTGTTTGGTAAAGTAGCTGGTTTTACCTTGCTTAAATACGTAACCTGTCAGGCCTTCTTTAAAGTACTGTTCATACTTCAATGGCACAGAGAGGCCATCTTTTTCGTCGGCAAAATAAGATAACTCAAGGTTATCGTAAACAGGGTTATGCAAAACCACGAAGAAGTTTTTACTTGGAATATAGTCTTGCAGGATGTTGTGGATAGCAGGGTAAAGCAAGGTTAATTCGGCAACAGTACTCGCTTGCTCTGATAATTGTAAAAGAGCATGTTGCAAGTGATGTGATTGCTTATACTTTTGTAAAAGCGATTTTAAGCGAACATTTTTACGTGCAAGCTTATCAAAGTGTGTTGCTGAATCTTCCAATGATTTAGAACTCATTTTATTATTGTTTAAATATCGTCCTTAATAGTTCCACTTTTTCATTAGATCGTCAAGTAACAGCTGTTAACAAAATAGTAATTTATTATGGTCATATTTGGCTACAGAGCTAGCCTCGCGCCCTGATAAAGGCATAAAAAAAGGGCTTATAAAAATAAGCCCTTAGTATTAGATTTGAAACTGTTACTTGCTAGTCATGAAATCGATAGCAGCGCTGATCTCTTCATCAGAACAGTCCATACACGTACCTTTAGGAGGCATCGCGTTGAAACCATTGATTGCATGGTCAAGTAAAGTGTCCATGCCTTTAGCAATACGAGGAGCCCAATCATCAGCTGATTTAGGTGCGCCTAGTGCACCAGTGCCGTGACAAGCAAAGCATGCTGCTTGGTAAACTTGTTCACCAGAACGAGGGCCTGTAGGTTCAGCAGCGACTGCAGCTTTATCACCTTCTAGATAGACAGAACCAATTGGCGCTAGACGCTTTTTGATAGCATCTTCAGTCAAAGAGTTGTCATACGCTTGTGCATATGCCGTTGTTGCTAGCAGTAATAATGCAGCTGATAGTTTTTTCATTTTGCCTTGCTCACTTCGATTTGAACGTGATCAATCACGATATATATGACGGAAATTAGAACGATTATAACGCTAAGCCACAATTTATAAAATGATCTAAAAGGCTTTTTCTTGAGAAAAACCGTCATTTTTTTGCGTTAGCGCAAGAAAAGCCAGCATAAAATACTGGCTCTTAGCTTGATGCTTAAGCAAGCTCTAATACTTTGTTAACTAATTTTTCGATACCCGCATCTGCATCTAAAATACTTTGGGCCAACATATAGGCTGGGGTAGTGACCACTTTATGTTGTTGATCAACAACGATATCGTTCACAGCACAGCTTTGGTGTGCTCCACCAAGTTGTTCTATAGCTGCGGCGGTCTCTGCATCGCTCCCAATGGTTGTTTTTACACCTTTACCATAAATAAGCGGCAGCATGGCAGGCGCAATACATATATAACCTGCTGCTTTGTTGGCATCGACAAAAGCCTTCGCTGTTGTCAGTACATCACCTTGAACTTGGGCATCTGCACCTTTTACTGCAAAGTCAGATAGGTTTTTCGCGGCCCCAAAGCCACCTGGTACGATCAAGGCATCGAACTCATCTACATTTAGCTCAGTGAGCGCTTTAATTTCACCGCGGGCAATACGTGCAGCTTCAACTAGCACATTACGATTAGGTGTCATTTCTTCACCTGTTAGGTGATTAACGGTGTGCATTTGTTCGATATCGGGTGCGAAGCATTCATAGCTCGCGCCTGCTTTAGCGATATGTAATAAGGTTAACACGGCTTCATTGATTTCTGCGCCGTCGTAAACACCGCAACCAGCTAAAATTACAGCAACTTTTTTCATTTTTTGAACTCTCCTTAATGCGACTAGCTTAAGTTTAACAAGGATACGAGCATGGCGACAAAATAAAAAATTTTCGTCGCTTGATAACTCGCAAAGCATGATGAATAGCTGTTTATGCCTTTTTATAAATTACTAACGAAAAAAAAAGTATAAAGGATCGCTATGATCTTTGATCCATTATGCTAGAATACTCCTCCGGTTATGAAAAGGGATGTTAATTCGGTATCGAATAAGCAAAAGGTTATCGCTACTAAAACCGTTTTCCACATCGGACAAAAATAATAAAAAAAGAACGCCGTAATATCTTTTTTAAATAAAAACATAAGCTTATCTAATTTTTCCTAAATGTTTTTTCATTTTGGGAGAATTAACTGTGTCTGTTATCTACAAAGTTATCCACAGCTTGCTCTGTCATAAAGCTTTATTGGTTAATAATTCACAGTCGTTTTCTTCATGACCTTATGGCATGCTTACAAACAATTTAATGTTATTCAATTAGGATCCAATTTCACCATGGCTCAGATCCCTGAAAATCCACTTATTCTTGTAGATGGTTCTTCTTATTTATTCCGTGCATACCATTCGCCACCGCACCTTACTAACTCAAAAGGTGAAGCGACAGGCGCAATCTATGGCGTAGTTAATATGCTTAAGAGTTTGATCAAGCAATATGATCCGTCGCACATGGTGGTGGTATTTGATGCCAAGGGTAAAACCTTCAGAAATGATATGTACAGCGAATATAAAGCGAATCGTCCGCCAATGCCGGATGACTTACGCACACAGATCGCACCACTGCATAACATTATTAAAGCAATGGGTTTTCCACTGATTAGTATTGAAGGTGTTGAAGCTGACGATGTTATCGGTACGTTTGCGCGAATAGCCTCAGAGCAGCAGCGTCATGTGCTGATCTCGACTGGCGATAAAGATATGGCGCAGCTTGTTAATGAGCATGTTACGCTGATCAATACCATGACAGATAGCATTTCAGATCCAGAAACCGTGGTTGAGAAGTTTGGCGTTGGTCCTGAATTGATCATTGATTACCTTGCCCTAATGGGTGACAAAGTCGATAACATCCCAGGTGTTGATGGCTGTGGTCCAAAAACAGCGGTGAAGTGGCTGCAAAAATATGGATCATTACAAGGTGTCATTGATCATGCAGGTGAAATAAAAGGCAAGATTGGTGAAAAGCTTGCTACAGCACTTGATCATTTGCCACTTAGCTATGAGTTAGCAACAATTAAGTGTGATGTTGAGGTTGAGTCAGATCTTGAAAGCTTTAAGCTGCAAGAGCCTAATCGTGACGAATTGATTGCACTTTATGGTGAGTGTGAGTTCCGCCGTTGGTTAGCTGAGCTACTTGATAACCCTAAAGACGCTGACACGCATTTAGATGTGCCAACTGAAGCTAACGAACTACCAAAAGTTGCTGATGCACACTACGAAACAATCTTAACTGAAGAGCAACTTGATACCTTAGTGGCGCAGTTAAATGACGCCGAATTGTTTGCTTTTGATACTGAAACAACCAGCCTTGATTATATGCAAGCGCAATTGGTTGGTATGAGCTTTGCGGTTAAAGCCGGTGAAGCGGCTTACCTTCCGGTTGGTCACGATTACCCAGATGCGCCTGAGCAATTAAGCTTAGAAACCGTAATGGCAAAAATTGGCCCAATCTTAGCTGACGAAAACAAAGCGAAAGTGGGGCAAAACCTGAAGTACGATAAAAGCGTGTTAGCTAACGCAGGTTTTGAATTAAAAGGCATTAAATACGACACCATGCTGGAGTCGTATGTATTTAATAGTGTAGGCAGCCGCCATGATATGGACTCGTTGGCACTGAAATACCTTGGTCACAAAAATATCAGCTTTGAAGATATTGCCGGTAAAGGTAAAAAGCAGTTAACGTTTAACCAAATTGAGCTAGAAAAAGCGGCGCCTTATGCTGCTGAAGATGCCGATATAACGCTACGTCTTCACCAGGTGTTATGGCCAAAAATTGATGCCGATAGCCAATTGAAGTCAGTATTCGAAGATATTGAGTTACCACTTGTCACAGTGCTTTCTGATATTGAGCGTACTGGTGTTGCAATTGATAGCAACATGCTGGCAGCTCACAGCCAACGTTTAGGTGAACGCCTGTTAGAGCTTGAGCAAGAAGCTTATGATATTGCAGGTGAAAAATTTAACTTAGGCTCACCTAAGCAACTGCAAGCTATTTTGTTTGAAAAACTTGAGCTGCCTGTTATCAAGAAAACACCTAAGGGTGCACCTTCGACAGCAGAAGAAGTATTGCAAGAACTTGCTCATGATTATCCATTACCAAAAGTGATTATTGAGCATCGAGGTTTATCTAAACTAAAATCAACCTACACAGATAAACTTCCGCTAATGGTTAATGAGCGCACGAAGCGAGTGCATACCTCTTATCATCAAGCTGTAACAGCAACAGGGCGTTTAAGCTCAACGGATCCTAACTTACAGAATATTCCAATTCGTTCAGAAGAAGGCCGTCGAATTCGTGAAGCCTTTATTGCTGCACCTGGCCATAAAATTGTGGCTGCCGATTACAGCCAAATTGAATTACGTATCATGGCGCATTTATCACAAGATAAAGGCCTACTCACTGCGTTTGCGAATGGTTTAGATGTGCACAGCGCAACCGCTGCAGAAGTCTTTGGGGTTAGCCTTGAAGAGGTTACCAGCGATATGCGTCGTAAAGCGAAAGCGGTTAACTTCGGTTTAATTTATGGCATGTCGGCGTTTGGTTTATCGCGTCAGTTAGATGTACCACGCCATGAAGCACAGCATTATATTGATAAATACTTCGAGCGTTTCCCTGGCGTACTTGAGTACATGGAAACAACTCGTGAAAAAGCTGCTGATAAAGGGTATGTAGAAACGATTTTTGGTCGCCGCTTACATTTACCAGAAATCAATGCCCGTAACGGTGCTCGTCGTAAAGCCGCTGAACGTGCTGCGATCAACGCACCAATGCAAGGGACTGCTGCTGATATCATCAAAAAAGCGATGCTAAAAGTTCATCAGTGGGTGAACGCGCAAGCTGCAGGTTCAGTGAAGCTGCTAATGCAAGTGCACGATGAATTAGTGTTCGAAATTAAAGAAGAGTGTGTTGACGACTACAAAGCTGAAATTTGTAAGCTAATGTCAGAAGCCGCGACTCTTGATGTGCCTCTGATTGTTGAAGCCGACAGTGGTGACAACTGGCAACAAGCTCACTAATATCTAAACTAAGAGCCACCGATATAACAATTCGAGTGGCTCGGTCTGATTAGTTAAGGAGTGGTCGGTAGCTCCTATCATCCCCATAGCTTGACGTGAAATTGCTCCAAAAGTTTAACCCCAAACTTTAATTGTAAGCTCGTTACTTATTTATTTCTAAAATAGCTTTTAGGGTATTCTCTTTTTCAAGAATATCGCGATACAGTGCGAACTGGTTTCGGGCTCGTTCGAGATTATGGTGAGCATGTTTAGTCGCAAAGTAATTGTCACCATCAATAAAATCAGTAAGAAAGCGCAAGCCAATCATAAATGTCATTACTTTTGTGCCAAGCCAAAAGCTCTCTTTTTCTGCATCAGTGATTACATTTTTTAATGGTTCTACATAGCCCTTAACAATAGCTGCAAAAATTTCTTCGCGAACTGTTACATTTTTCAGGTTAGTTGAGTCCTCTTGCTCAGGTGAACAGAAAGTGCGCACCATGTCACCAAAATCAAATAACCAATAGCCAGGCATACAGGTATCTAAATCGATAACTGCTTTTGCATCATCAGAATCTTTACAAAAAAGCATGTTATTGATTTTTGTATCATTATGACAGGGTCTTAATGGGATCTTACCTTCCAGTTTCTGTAGTTCATCAATTAGCGATTGCTGATTTAAACAGAACTCGATATCTGGTTGGCAAAGCTCGATACGATTTACAGGGTCATTTTCGATTGCTTTTCTGAAAGCATCAAAACGCATTGCTAAATTATGAAAATCTGGGATAACATGATGTAGTTGCTCAGCCTGAAAGTCTTGTAAAGCAAGCGCAAATTGACCAAATGCATTGGCCGCAGTTTGTGCTTGAGAGATGTTTGCTACAACATCCTCACTGTAACTGCCGCCAATAAATTCGAGTGCACGCCACACGCCTTGGTCACATTCCACCAAAAAATCATTTTTTATTGTCGGAACATGACGAATAATCTCGAGACTATATTCTCCTTTCACATGTTTGTCGTTTAGGTGCTTTTCGATAAGCCTTGCATTCTCTACAAGCTGCTCAGGGTTAGGAAATACATCAGTATTTAGTTTTTGCACAACGACAGCATTATCTTGTGACTTAAGAAGCATCGTTGTGTTTATATGGCCGTTGCCAATAGGTTTCAGTGTCACGTGATCTGAACTTAAGCCAAAATGCTCAGAAAGATAAGTTGCAACAGGATTCGACTTCATTAATTTTCCATTACTTTTTGTAAGAAGAGGTGTAGATTTATTCATTAAGCCCGAGGCGTAACTGACGTAATGTACTTGCTATTGCATCCAATTCAGCTTTGTAGGTTACGCCGTACCATGGCTCTTGTGCGGTATAAACGGCGACAGTTTGATTGTAATCTTTAATCGCAAGTTGTATCTGATTTGGTAAATAATACTCTTTCGTGACACCGTTGTCAGTATTTTCTAAAAACTGTACAAAGCCCTTTTCTAGAACCATGAATAAATCATCTGTAATCCCCCAAAAACTCATTGAACCAAGAGCTTCCTTAGCAATACTCTGACGCTCACCTAGAGAGTTATTACCTAACAAAATATCTTGCTCTAGCTTGATATCAAGATATTCAACAACATCGATTAAATGTTGTTGCTCATCGATGCTACACACTCCGCGATTGACCCCTCCTTGAGTCGATAAAGTATCAACTACAGGGTAACCAACCATAGCCCAATCATTACTACGCTTAAAATGTTCGGCGATAATTTTAAACGAAGAGGCCCCATAATAATCATCGGCTGTAATTACAATTGCAGGGTTCTTTACATAGGGTTTTGCACATAAAAGAGCGTGGCCTGTTCCCCAAGGCTTTTGCCGCTCTTTAGCTAAAGAAAGATACTTTTCTGGAATTGCAGTGATTTCTTGATTAACTAAGATAACTTCAAGTGATTTAGGTAAACGGGGTAAAATTCTTGCTTCAAATTCGGCTCGAATATTAGCATTTATGATGATAACAGCTTGAGTTACACCTACTTGAACAGCATCTCGAATACTTAGTTCCATAATAGTACTGTTAAGGCCTGGAATATCAGCAATTTGTTTGTTTCCACCAAAGCGACTACCGAGTCCGCCAGCTAATACGATTAAGGTTAGAGAATGATGAGTCATTGCGCGAGTAATAAGATGAACAAAGGAAAAGTGTACCAGAACCTTTGATATTCGAGCAACGGCTGTTAATAAGGATTGTAAGTATTAAAAAGCACTATGTTAAGAGAGATTTAAGAGGGCACAAAGTAGAGCTCAGTGCTCCTCAAAAATCATCAGCACGTTGTAGTGATTAAGTGTTTATTTGAAGGTTGCTAGCAACTGTAATAACTGTTGCAGTTTAATAACGGTTTTTTTCAGCTTTTCTTCGTCCATACCGTCGTTGCTTAAGCTTTCTACATCAGCTGCAACATCGAGAACGTAAGGTTTAAAGCGTTTCGCTTCAAAATCAAAGCCAGCATCTTTTGCAAATAAGGCTTTGAATTTGCCATGGCCTTGCTGCTGTAAATCATCTAATTTTTTATCAGCATCAAGTGCCTGACGATAAACGATTTTTAGGTTAGCATTGAGTTGTTCAATAATTGAATCCATTTTTTTCCTAAAGCTTTAGACTGCAATGCCGATATAGTACGTGGATTGTCATAAAAAGTCAGGTAATGAACTATGAATATATCAGGATCAAGCTTACCAGCGATGAGTGGCGGTGGCGAAAGCGCAGAAGTTTACAGCGCATCACTTGCTAAAAAACAGCAAAAGGCTGATGGTGCTGCGGCACTTGCACTTATCGAAGGCGCAGCAATGAATACCAGTGCTGCACAAACACCTGCTAAGTCGGTAACTGCGACACTAGGTAACAACGTAAACGTATACGTTTAACTACAGTATATTGAGATCGATAGGCGTTTTACTTTTTTCGCCGCCGATCTCACGCACCAGCTTAGGAACCAAAAAACCCGGCAATGCTGCCAGCATAGCCGTTACGATTTCTCGTGCCTGACTCTCAGCTATATCAAAATGGCTAGCACCCTCAACTTTATCTAGTAGATGTAAGTAGTAAGGAAGTATATCTGCCTCAAAAAGCGCTTCACTTAATGCAACTTGCGACTCGACAGAATCATTCACATCTTTTAGTAACACCGCCTGATTTAGTAACGTCACCCCTGCAGCTTTTAACTTTTGCATGGCCGCTTTAAAGTCATCATCAATTTCGTTAGCGTGATTGATATGATTTATAAACACCACCTTTAAGGGCGATGCAGCAAAGCGTGTACATAGCTCATCGGTAATTCTTGCAGGGATCACCACAGGTAAGCGGCTGTGAATACGCATGCGTTTAATTTGCGGAAGCTGCTCTAACTCATCCATAAACCAACTCACAGCATCGTCTTTGGCCATCAATGGATCGCCACCACTTAAAATGACTTCGTTGATGTTGCTGTCGGCTTTTATGTAAGCCAGTGCGTCAATCAAGCTGCGTTTGTTTAATTGGTTTTCTTGATAAGGAAAGTGGCGTCTAAAACAATAACGGCAATTTACGGCACAACCGGTTTTAAACATAACTAAAACGCGAGAGCGATACTTGTGTAACAAGCCAGGTTGGTTGTTATCTTGCTCTTTTAGAGGGTCTTTGTCGTAACCTGTTTTTGCTAAAAACTCTTGGTGCCTGGGCATCACTTGCAGCAAAAGAGGGTCGTTTATGTCGCCATAACGCATTTTTTTGATAAAAGGCTGCGGCACGCGGACAGGAAAAAGACTGCGTGCTTTGAGGTCTTTTTCGTCTACTTTGCTTGATAATCCTAGCATTTCTAGCAAGCGTTCAGGACAAGTGACAACATTTGCCAATTCTTTTTGCCAGTTTTTATGCAAATTTACTTCATTTCTTTGTATCATTGACACGTAGATTACTCGAAATTATTTAGACAGAGGAAACGATGGCGAATTATAGCACCAATGAGTTCAAGGGCGGCCTAAAAATTATGTTAGACGGCGAACCTTGCAGCATCTTAGAAAATGAAATGGTAAAACCAGGTAAAGGCCAGGCGTTTAACCGTGTTCGTATTCGTAAACTTATCACAGGTAAAGTACTAGAAAAAACATTCAAGTCAGGTGAATCAGTTGAAGGTGCAGACGTAATGGATACAGATTTAGCGTATCTATACACTGACGGTGAGTTCTGGCACTTCATGAACAACGAAACATTTGAGCAAATCGCTGCTGACGAAAAAGCGCTTGGCGACAATGCAAAATGGTTAGTTGAAAATGACGTTTGTACTATCACGCTTTGGAACGGTAGCCCAATCGCCGTGACTCCACCAAACTTCGTTGAATTAGAAATCACTGAAACAGATCCAGGTCTAAAAGGTGATACAGCGGGTACTGGCGGTAAACCAGCAACATTAAGCACAGGTGCTGTTGTTCGTGTTCCTCTATTCGTACAAATCGGCGAAGTGATCAAAGTTGATACTCGTAGCGGTGAATACGTGAGCCGTGTTAAGTAATAGGCATTGTTAAGCAATTTATTATAAAATCCCAGCTTCTGCTGGGATTTTTTTTGGGAAACACTTTATGTCTAATGGCCTTTGGCAACCAAGCGCCGATATTGAAACTTTACGAGAGCGTGCCGCTATCATCCGTCGTATTCGCGAGTTCTTTTATGCACGTGATGTTATGGAGGTTGAAACGCCAAGCTTAAGCGCGGCCAGTGTAACCGATGTGCATTTAGCGACATTTAGTACCGAGTTTGTTGGCCCAGGTCATGCTGGTGGCTTACCACTTTATTTGCAAACGTCACCTGAGTTTGCCATGAAGCGTTTACTTGCTGCAGGCTCTGGGGCTATTTTCCAGCTATGCAAAGCTTTTCGTAATGAAGAGGCGGGTAGTCATCATAATCCTGAATTTACAATGCTTGAGTGGTATCGTCCGGGTTTTGATGAATTTGCGCTTATGGATGAAATGGATGAGCTTATGCAATTGGTGCTTGGCGTAGAAAGCGCTGAGCGACTCACTTATCAGCAAGCCTTTATGAACGCCTTAGGTGTAGACCCTTTAACTGCTGATATTAGCACATTACAGCAACTAGCAACAGCGCAGGGCTTTGCCGATATTGCCGCGAATGAAACGCATCGCGATACCTTGTTGCAGCTATTATTTTGTATGAAGGTTGAACCAACGATTGGCCAAGAAAAGCCTTGTTTCGTTTATCATTTTCCTGCATCGCAAGCCGCTCTTGCCCAAATTTGCCAGCACGATGAGCGAGTAGCTGGGCGCTTTGAGTTATATTTTAAAAATATGGAACTGGCAAACGGCTTTAATGAACTGACCAATGGCAAAGAGCAAGCAGCTCGTTTTAGTGAAGATAATCAGTACCGTGAAGCAAATGGCTTAAAGCAAGTGCCAATGGATGAGCGTTTAATAGCTGCACTAGAGCATGGCTTACCACAATGTGCGGGTGTCGCACTGGGTATAGATCGACTCATTATGCTGGCAACGAATAAGCAAAAGATTAAAGACGTACTCGCCTTTGATGTTGAAAGGGCTTAACTTATTTGGCTCTAGGCTCTAGGCTCTAGGTGTTTGGGTGCTAGGTAAAAAACCTAGCACCTAATTGCTTATAGCTCGTAAATAAATGTCACACCGGCAACCATAGGTTCGCCAAGTTGTGTGTATGTATGAGTGGTGTAACCATCTAATGGGTCGTTACCAAACTCAAAACCACGGGTTGGTACGTCTTCATCAAATAAGTTACGTGCCCACGCATTAATGCTCCAATTATCACTTTCATAACCAAATGAAGCATTCACTAAATTAGTGCTTGATGCTTTTGAGTTATGGCTATCAGAGAAGTAGTAATCGTCTTTGCCTTCTACTCCAATTGATGCATAAAGTGCTGGCGTAAAGTTATAACGCGCAGTGAATGCGTATTGGTATTTAGGTGCTTGTGCTTGATCTCGACCATCTTGATCTAGGCCTGATTGCGCAACAAAGTCATTGATTTCTGTATTTAGATAACCAGCACTACCTGTTAGTAGTAAATTGTCAGTTGCTTGGAAGCTGCCTTCAATTTCTAAACCGTAGTTTTCACCAGAGCTGGCGTTATCGATATAGCCTGTGAATTTTTGGCCTTCAACTTGCCACGATTTTAGCTGCATATCTTCACGGTACATGTAGAAAGCGGCAAGACGTAACACAAACTTATCGTCTAGTGAGCTGCCTTTAACACCAAACTCACCGCTCCATAGGTATTCAGGGGCAAATGATGTGTGATTAGCAAAGAAATCAGCATCTAGGTTTAAGCCTTCGTCTTTTGCTTTTGCTAAAGCTTCAGAGTTAATACCGCCAGCTTTATAGCCACGAGTAATGCTGGTGTAGATCATAGTGCGATCTATCACTTGGTATTCAAGTGCAAGTTTACCGCCCACCATGACATCATCCGTTTCTTCAATAAAACCGTTGTTGTCGGTGTAGTCGCCCTGATACTGCTCAACACGCAAACCCGTAATTAAGGTTGTTTTTGGGCCGATAGGTGTTGCTAATTGACCATATGCAGCAATATTGCTGGTTTCATAATTAGATGCAAATGGTTGTGCCAGCCAAGTGTATTGACGTTCTAAGTCAACTTCGCGGCCTTGATAGTAAATGCCTGCGACCCACTCGCCAGATTTACCACTAAATTGCAGCTCAGCCGCTTGATCTTGGCGATCGCGAAAGTAAGCATCTGTTGAGCTATAGCCCCAATCATGCAAGCCAGCAGCACATAACTCAGGTTGGGCTTCATCATTACACACCCAGTCTTCGTCATAGCTGTATAACAGCTCGCTGTCGATACCAGATAGGTTTAGGCTAACATCAAAAAAGTCAAAGCCGGTGTATATGTTTGCTAGGCCAACCGCAATGCTTTCTTGGTTGTCTTGGCCTGGTTCATCAGCAACACTGTAACGGCTGTTATCTAATGTGAATGCGTCATAGCCGTTATTTATATCGATGTAATGTACATTCAGTTCAGTACGTAAATGCTCGGTCAATTGGCTGTGTAACTTAAAGCGAGAGACAAGCTCGTCTTGTTGCTGGGTATCTTCACCTAAATAACGGTTTTCTACATACCCATCAGACTCACGTTGATAAATGCTGGCGCGTACTGCTGTGTCGTCGGTAATACCCGTACCTGCGGCTATACCTGCTTCATAGCTGTTGTAGTTGCCCGCACCTAATTGTATTTTCACACTTGGGTCAAGAGTGGGTGTTGCAGATTCCATTTGAATCATGCCAGCTAAGGCATCTGCACCAAAGCGAGTTCCTTGTGGGCCGCGATAAATTTCAACTTGGTCGATATCAAATAACAGTGAACTGCCGCCTAAACCAGAGTAGTTAATACCGTCGATCACTAAGCCAACCGAAGGATTAATAGGGTCAACAAACTGTGAGCGTAAACCAACACCACGAATTTGCACGAAACGACCACGAGATGCCCCTGAGGTAAAGTTTACATTCGCTGCACTAGCAAGCATCTCATCTAAAAACTTTGCACCGCGTTGATTGATTTCATGGTCTGAAAACAAGCTTGCGCTGGCACTAAGGGTTTGAATGCTTTCTCTTTTGAAATCACCGGTAACTTCAATTTTTTCAAGCTCACCGTCTTCAGCGTAAGCAATCGAAGATGCTGCGAATAAAGGCAGGATGGCAGCAGATAATAATGATAAACGTCGTTTCATGCGGATTCTTAACTCCATTTTCGGGACTGCTATTCTAGCAACCTAGCTAGCCAAATGGCTATAAAATCAATTTTTATGATATAAACGCAGGCAATTATACGTAAATTGATTAGGAATACGACTATGACCTTTAAAGTAGACTTTAAAGTGCGTGATTATGAGTGTGATTTGCAAGGAATTGTAAACAACAGTGTTTATTTTAATTATTTAGAACATGCACGCCATGAGTTTTTACATGCCCAAGGTATCGATTTTGCAAAGCTCGCAAGAGAAAAAGTAAACCTTGTCGTACTGCGTAGCGAAATGGATTACAAGGCATCACTTATGCCGGGTGATGAATTTTACGTTGCCGTTGAGCCTGAGCGTATCAGCCGATTAAAGTTTGCTTTTAGGCAAACAGTGTATCGCA
The DNA here is from genome assembly GCF_005887425.1 of Pseudoalteromonas sp. S2721. Classification (NCBI taxonomy): domain Bacteria; kingdom Pseudomonadati; phylum Pseudomonadota; class Gammaproteobacteria; order Alteromonadales; family Pseudoalteromonadaceae; genus Pseudoalteromonas; species Pseudoalteromonas sp. S2721. Next base: position 10,300 of record NZ_PNCZ01000074.1, on the reverse strand, counting down.
AACATGATCATAAAGTGATGTTGCAAGCTTTGGTGATTGGCACGTCAGTAAATAAAAAAGGTCGTCCTTTTTTACCAGAAGAAGTCGATAACTTATTCAAATAGTCTGCGTTGTTCTTTGATAAGCTAACTTAGAACAATTTTTTACAGATAAAACATGTTTTTTTAACGATCAATTGCGTTAAATGTTGTTATTATTACTACATTGAAATTTGAATAGTTAAAAAATATGAAGTTAGTAGCCTTGCCTCTTCTTTTTGTATTGTTTTGCATGGGCTGCTCATCGACAGGGACAGTCACTAGTGAGCAATTAAAATATACACAGTGGCAATTATCAAAAGTGAATGGTTTAGCTATTCCTGTATCTCAAAAAGCCTCTATACGCTTTATCGAAGCGATGCAGGTTAACGGCTTTGCTGGCTGTAATAAATTTTTTGGTGAAGGTGCGCTCAGCGAAGATACGCTAACGGTAAATAAGTTAGGTATGACTCGTAAATCATGTGGCGAGCAAGTTAATGAGCTTGAGCAGCAATTATTGTCAGCGCTAAAAGAAGGTGCGGCAATTACGCTAACAGGTGAGAAACTAACTCTGCAAGGCGAGCATCACTTTACCTTCATTGCAAAAAACTAAAGTGGCTTAGCTTGCAGCAATTTTTTAACTGGCGTACACTCAGGGCGTTTTAAAGAAACGAATTTATACTTGTCGGAGTGCCTTTAACAAGGCTGAGATCGCGAAAGCGGGATCCGTGAACCTGATCAGGCTAACACCTGCGTAGGGAACAAGCTGCCTCACTGGGCGCTTGTGCGCCAAATTTATGGGGCATAAGCGGCGCAGGCTGCACTAGTAAGCATTTAGCTTATTAACGATCCAATGGCGTTTGCCACTCTCTATTGCATTTGCAATATCTGACAAGACAACCCTTAAAGCAATGAGGTAAGTCATGTCAAACACAACAACTAAACCATCTCGCCGCGAAGTTCGTGCGGCAGCATCAGATTATATTTATAACTTAACGGGTCAACCCTTTCCTAATTCTCATAAAGTTTATGTAGAAGGTACACAAGACAATGTACGAGTAGGGATGCGTGAAATCACTCTCAGCGATACCTTCATCGGAGGCACTGAAGAGAACCCTGTATTTGAATCTAACGCACCAATTCGTGTTTACGATACCTCGGGCCCATACACTGACCCAGATTTTCAACTTGATGTGCGCAAGGGCCTTGAGAAATACCGTGAAAAGTGGATTGAAAGCCGCGGCGACACTGAAATTTTAGACTCAGTGACTTCGCAATTTTCTCAACAACGAATGGCAGATGAAGGGTTAGATCATATCCGCTTTGAACACCTACCAAAGATCCGCCGTGCAAAAGCAGGCAAAAACGTAACGCAAATGCATTATGCGCGACAAGGTATTGTGACGCCTGAAATGGAATATGTGGCAATTCGTGAAAACATGGGACGCGCTAAAATTCGTGAAGAGTTACTTGCAGCCCAGCACAAAGGCGAATCGTTTGGCGCTAGTATTCCTGATTTTATTACCCCTGAATTTGTGCGTGATGAAATTGCCCGTGGTCGCGCTGTACTTCCTAACAACATCAACCACCCGGAAACTGAGCCGATGATCATCGGCCGAAATTTCTTAGTTAAGGTGAACGCGAATATTGGTAATTCGTCGGTGACTTCATCAATCGAAGAAGAAGTAGAAAAAATGGTGTGGTCGACTCGTTGGGGCGCCGACACGGTAATGGACTTATCAACGGGTCGCTACATTCACGAAACCCGTGAGTGGGTGGTACGTAACTCGCCAGTGCCAATTGGTACCGTACCAATCTATCAAGCGCTTGAAAAAGTAAACGGTGTGGCTGAAGACCTAACGTGGGAGATTTTCCGCGATACCTTGATTGAACAAGCAGAACAAGGTGTTGATTACTTTACTATTCATGCTGGGGTATTGCTGCGTTACGTGCCAATGACGGCAAAGCGTGTTACCGGTATTGTTTCCCGTGGTGGCTCAATCATGGCGAAATGGTGTTTAGCGCACCATAAAGAAAACTTCTTATACACGCACTTTGAAGAAATTTGTGAAATTTTAAAACAGTATGATGTGTGTTTTTCATTAGGTGATGGTCTGCGCCCAGGCTCTATTGCTGATGCTAATGACGAAGCCCAGTTCAGCGAATTACGCACTCTAGGTGAGCTGACAAAACTTGCTTGGAAACATGATGTGCAAGTGTTCATCGAAGGCCCAGGCCATGTGCCAATGCATATGATCAAAGAGAACATGGAAGAGCAGCTAAAACACTGTGAAGAAGCACCGTTTTATACTCTTGGTCCATTAACCACGGATATTGCACCGGGGTACGATCATTTCACATCAGGTATTGGCGCTGCGCAAATTGCTTGGTACGGCTGCGCTATGCTTTGTTATGTAACCCCTAAAGAGCATTTAGGCTTACCAAACAAAGAAGACGTTAAAGAAGGTTTAATCACTTACAAAATTGCTGCTCATGCTGCCGATTTGGCAAAAGGCCACCCGGGTGCGCAAGAGCGTGACAACGCATTATCAAAAGCACGCTTTGAGTTCCGTTGGCACGACCAATTTAACCTAGGTTTAGACCCAGAACGCGCCCGCGAATATCACGATGAAACACTGCCACAAGAATCAGGCAAGATTGCACACTTCTGCTCTATGTGTGGCCCTAAGTTCTGCTCGATGAAGATCACTCAAGAAGTACGTGATTACGCCAAAGATCTTGAAGCTAGAGGCATTGATCCAAATAACGTAGGCGATACTATCGAAATCAAAATGGTCGATGTTGAAGCTGAAATGAAAGCGAAATCAGACGAGTTCAAAAAAACGGGCTCTGAGATTTACCACAAAGCAGTTTAATTGATGGAGCTAGGCATCAGCGATGGGCTTTGGGTTTTTACTTAGGGCCTAGAGCCTAGCGCCTAGAAAGTTTATGTCTTTAAAGATAGCGATACTGGGCTTTGGTTTAACTGGCCGTTTAACTGCATTGGCACTTGCTAAAGAGCATCAGTTAAGTGTGTTTGAGCAAGATGATGAACATGCTAGCAACAGTGCAGGCAGCGTTGCTGCAGCGATGTTAGCCCCCCTTGCAGAATCAGTCTTGTGTGAACAGGATTTAGCCCTACAAGGGCTTAATAGCATCACTCGTTGGCAGCAAATTTTAAGTGAGCTCGATGACGCTGTGTATTTTCAACAAACAGGCAGCTTAGTGGTTGCTCATCAGCAAGATAAGGGCGATTTACAAAGTTTTGTGAGCCGCTTAAAACCGCTTGAAAGCTATCAGGCACAGGCATTGGTTGGTACTCAAATTGCTGATCTTGAGCCAGAACTAGCTGGGCGTTTCCATCAAGGTGTGTATTTACCTTGTGAAGGGCAACTCGATAATCAGGCATTTTATAGTGCTAGTTTTAAAAAGCTTACCTCGCAAGGAGTGCAATTTAACTTTAGCTGTAAAGTTGAATTGAACGCCCATAAAGTGAATGGCCAAAGCTTTGATTATGTATTTGATTGTCGCGGCTTAGGTGCAAAACAGGCTGAACCTTTATTGCGTGGAGTAAGAGGGGAGGTGGCGCGTTTATATGCACCAGAGGTGAACTTAACCAGACCAATACGGCTGATGCATCCGCGTTACCCAATTTATATTGCTCCTAAGCCAAACCATCAATTTGTGATTGGTGCGACTGAAATCGAATCGCAAGACCGCGGTAAAGTCACCGTGCGCTCGGCGCTGGAGCTATTGTCTGCTGCTTATACGGTGCATAGCGGATTTGCTGAAGGGCGTATCGAAAGTTTGCAATCGGGGCTTCGTCCTGCGTTTGCAGACAACCGCCCGAAAGTCACTAAGCAAGGTCGAGTGATCAGTATTAATGGCTTGTACCGCCATGGCTATTTACTTGCGCCTAAAGTGGTTGATGATGCAGTGAGCTTAATTGCTTAAGGATAAAAATGAATATTTTAATTAATGGTCAGTCAGTTACAGTGAATGACAATACATCGCTCACTCAGGCGTTGAGCCAGTTTGGCGCAAGACCTCCATTTGCCGTTGCCGTTAATGGTGACTTTGTACCGCGCAGCCAATGCGATGCTAAACCCCTCAATGAAGGCGACAGCATTGAGTTATTGTCGCCAATTCAAGGAGGCTAAGATGGATAGTTTTTCGGTTTATGGTGAGCAATTTACGAGTCGTTTACTGATTGGCTCAGCACTGTACCCTTCGCCGCGTGTTATGACAGAGTCGATAGTGGCCTCACAGGCTGAAATTGTCACCGTTTCATTGAGACGTCAGCAAAGCGTTGCTGCGGGTGATGATTTTTGGCAATTGATAAAAAACACTGGGCTAAAGGTGCTTCCAAATACGGCGGGTTGCCATAGTGTGAAAGAAGCAGTGACCTTGGCACAAATGTGCCGCGAAGTGTTTGCCACTGATTGGATCAAGTTAGAGTTGATTGGTGACGAATATAATTTACAGCCAGATCCATTCGCACTGCTCGAAGCCACTAAAATTTTATTGGCCGATGGCTTTAAAGTTTTGCCTTATTGCACAGATGATTTAGTGCTGTGTCAGCGCCTCGCTGATTTAGGCTGCGAAGTATTAATGCCTTGGGGGGCACCGATTGGCACGGGTAAAGGCTTGCTGAATCCTTACAACCTAAAAATGATCCGTGAGCGCTTGCCAAACCATACGTTAATTGTTGATGCGGGTTTAGGTTTACCATCCCATGCCTGCCAAGCGCTTGAATTAGGGTATGATGCCGTATTATTAAATTCGGCAATTGCAGGTGCAGGTTGCCCAGTAACGATGAGTAAAGCGTTTAAAAGTGCTGTTGAGGCGGGGCGATATAGCTATGTGGCTAAAGCGATGCCAGAGAAAGACGTAGCAAGCCCATCAACGCCGACGCTTGGAATGCCATTTTGGCATCAAGAATAAAATGTGAGGAATAACATGAATCAGGTTGTATGGACCATAGCTGGCTCAGATTCGGGCGGCGGTGCAGGAATTCAAGCCGACATCAAGGCAATGCAAAGTTTTAATGTACATGGCTGTACGGTTATTACTGCTTTAACGGCACAAAATAGTTTAGGTGTAGAAGCACTTAACCCGATTTCAACAGAAGTGATTGAGTCGCAACTATTAGCCTTAGCCAGTGATATGCCTGCCAGCGTGATTAAAATTGGCATGCTTGCCAATGTGCAGCAAATACAGCTTATTAGTGAGCATTTAAAACATTACAAAGCAACCTGGGTAGAGCCGCCTTTGGTTGTTTATGATCCGGTTGCCATTGCTTCAAGTGGTGATTTATTAACAGAAGAAGATACCGTTAGTGCCATTAAAGAGTGTTTATTACCATTAGTCGATGTAGTAACACCGAATACCCACGAAACGCAGCTCTTAACCGGTGTTTATTTGATTGGCCCAAGCGCAGTGAAAGAGGCCGCAGAGAAGTTAAAAGGCTATGGTGCAAAAGCGGTGATTATCAAAGGGGGGCACTGGGATTACCCAAGTGGCTATTGCATTGATTACTGCGTGCAAGGTGAGCAGGAATATTGGCTTGGTAACGAAAAAATTCAAACTCCGCATAGTCACGGTACTGGATGCAGTATGGCCTCTGTGATTGCTGCGTGTTTAACCAAACAGTATCCTCTCAAAGATGCCTTTATTTTAGCGAAAGCCTATATCAACCAAGGATTAAAAGCAGCCGTTCGTTATGGTGAAGGGATTGGCCCCGTTGCACATACTTGCTTTCCAACAAATTTAGCAGATTACCCACAAGTCATCGAGGCGGGAAGTTGGCTGGGTGATGAGCTCGACTTTGATTGCCCGGTTGATTTTACCATGGCAGCAGGTTTTGCCGAGTGCGACTCTAAACAGCTTGGTCTATATGCCGTTGTAGATACGGTTGATTGGTTAGAGAAGTGTTTAGCCGAAGGGGTTAAAACCGTTCAATTAAGAATGAAAAATGCAGACGATGCAGCACTTGAAGAGTCGATTGCAAGTGCGGTTTTGCTGGGGCAGAAGTACGATGCACAGGTATATATTAATGATTATTGGCAATTGGCGATTAAGCACGGCGCTTATGGTGTGCATTTAGGACAAGAAGACTTACAAACCGCTAATTTAATTGCCATAAAAGAGGCAGGGTTACGCTTAGGTGTGTCGACTCATGGCTTTTATGAAATGCTACGTGCACATAATTACAGACCAAGTTATATGGCGTTTGGCGCTATTTATCCAACCACCACCAAAGACATGACAGGGCAGATTCAAGGCTTAGAAAAGCTCGAAAAATTTGTGCCGTTAATGGCCGATTATCCAACGGTTGCGATTGGAGGCATTGACTTATCGCGTGCTGAGCAAGTTGCGAGCACAGGTGTTGGCAGTGTTGCCGTAGTACGTGCGATTACTGAAGCCGAAGACTACCAAGCCGCCATTGCCACGTTAAAACAGCTGGTCGAAGGTCAGCCATAATATGAGCGCGCTAAGCGACAAAGAGCAAATTCGTTATAGCCGACATTTGCTATTAAAAGAGGTGGGGCTTGCGGGTCAGCAAAAGTTAAAGGCTGCTCATATTGTGGTTGTCGGAGCGGGTGGACTTGGCTCCCCAGCACTTTTTTATTTAGCGGCTGCAGGAATCGGTACGCTCACTTTGATTGACGACGATAAAGTTGAGCTTTCAAATCTACAGCGACAAATACTCTATAAAGTAAACCACATGGGGCAGGCAAAAACACAGGCGGCTGCCAAGGTGTTAAGCAGTTTAAATAATCAAATAACGGTTAAACCTCTATGCCAAAAGCTTGATGAAAGTAACTGTGCTGAGCTACTTGAAGGTGCTGACATCATCCTCGATTGCAGTGATAACTTTGCTACCCGGTATTTGGTTAATCGCTATTGTCTAGCTAAATCTATCCCACTTGTATCAGCTGCCGCTATTGCAACGCAGGGGCAGGTGATGAGTTTTGATTTTCGTGATGAACAGAGTCCTTGTTATGGCTGTATATTCCCGCAAACGGAGGAGCAAACAGCGCTTAATTGTGACAATGCAGGGGTATTGAGCCCATTGCTGGGTGTTATGGGGAGCATGCAAAGTTTATTGGCTATCAATATATTGCTTGGCCATAAAACGGGCAGCGAGTTTATTCAATTTGATGGGCTAACACTAATGCAGCAGCGCTTTAATATTCAAAAAGACAGTGAGTGCTCGGAGTGTAATCGTGGGGGTAGGCGCGGTTTATAGTGAATTTTAAGCAAACCACTTTTGCTCAAGTGGTTTGCTTAATTGAACTTATTAGTCGTTAATTTTCGCAAATGGTGTGCCCATGCGGGTTACTGTTTCTGGGTGTTGATCTGATAAGAACTCAGCCTGATTTGCACCCCAGGCTAAAATAACGGTAGAGCCTAATTTAAAGCGACCCATTTCTTCACCTTTCTTCAGAGTAATCGCGTTGTCACCTGTGGTTGGGTAATTCCAACTAAATACATCTTTACCTGCTGGTGGCGTTACTGTGCCTGCCCAAATAGTCTCGATGCTAGCAACAATTGTTGCACCTACAAGCACCATGGCTAGCGGGCCAATTTCAGTTTCAAAGATAGCCACAACACGCTCGTTACGAGCAAATAGGTTAGGTACATTTTGTGCTGTTAACGGGTTTACCGAAAATAAATCACCTGGTACGTAAATCATTTTGCTCAGCGTTCCATCAACAGGCATGTGAATACGGTGGTAATCTTTAGGCGCTAAATAAATAGTGGCAAATTTACCGCCTAAAAACGGCGCTGTGTCTTCTTCTTTGCCACCAAGGAGTGCTTGTAAGCTGTAGTCATGGCCTTTTGCTTGGATGATTTGACCGTCGACTACATCGCCTAATTGGCTAATTGCACCATCAACTGGGTGAGCAATAATGTCGCTATCTTCAGCAAGTGGACGAATACCTTCTTTTAATGGGCGAGTAAAAAACTCATTAAAAGTTTTGTAATGAGCTGGATCTGGGTATTTAGCCTCACTCATATCAATTTTGTATTGTTTGATAAACAATTTAATTAAGGCCGTTGTTAAGCCACCCGCTTTTGCTGCTGCTAATTTGCCAACCATGCGCGAAATGAAATGTTTTGGCATGGCATATTGCATAGCAATTTTGAATTTATCTAAACTCACTTGTTATTTCCTAAATAGTTATACGCGAGGAGCGCGTGCACCAGCACGGCCGTCGGCCATAGTTTCTAAAATTCGGTGGTAACTGTCAAAACGAAGTTCTGAAATTTCACCATCATCAACAGCTTGGCGAATTATACAGCCAGGATCGTTTAAATGTTTACAATCGCGAAAACGACAGCCACCAATAAAGTCACGGAACTCTTTAAAGCACCACGTAACGCGCTCAACATCTAAATGCCATAAGCCAAACTCACGAATTCCCGGTGAGTCAATTAGGTTACCACCACTTGGTAAATGGTGTAATCGCGATACGGTTGTTGTGTGTTGACCAAGGCCGCTGTTCTCAGATACTTCTTGGGTTAAGATGTCAGCATCTGGCAGTACAGTGTTCACTAAGGTTGATTTACCCACACCACTTTGACCAACAAAAATGCTGTTTTTATCGACCAGTTTTTGTTTAAGCTCATCAATGCCTTGACCCGTTTTATTACTGACTAATAGTACTTGATAACCTAGCTCACGATAGATATCGAGAATTTCATCAATAAAAGCAAGGCCTTCATCGTCAATCAAATCTATTTTATTAAGCACTAAAATTGGCTCAATCCCCATGTCTTCACAGGCAACTAAATAGCGGTCGATAATGTTTGGTGTAAACTCAGGCAATACCGCAGAGACCATTAAAATTTGGTCGATATTGGCAGCGACGACTTTCACCCCGTCATAAAAATCAGGGCGCGTTAGTTGTGAGCGACGCTCATGGGTTGCTTCAATAACGCCAGCTAAGTCGCCTTCGCTAACTTTTGCACGGCGAAAAATAACTTCATCACCACAAACAAGGCTCGATACTGTTCTGCGTATATTACAGCGCAATACTTCGCCTGACTCGGTTTCGATATCGGCATGTTGGCCAAATCGACTGATCACAACCGCATTTTCGGCAGGGCCTAAATTGTCATTTTGCCATTGCACAGTTGCCCCTTTCTGTTGCTTTTTGTCTGCATTAGAGAGGCGTTTTTGATGATTGGCCTTAATTCGACGCGATTGGCCTTTACTTAATTTCTTTTGTTTTGCCACTTTTGGCCTATAACTTGAGTAAATGTCGGGCTTTTTGAAAAAAAAGCTTTAGGTCGACTGATGATACTAATATGATATATCTAAATGCGTTGGATCTAAAGGAAAGCACCGCTAAGGTAACTATGTCTTTTCATAAATCAAATCTTATCTGGCTCGACCTAGAAATGACAGGCCTCGAACCAGCAACAGATAAAATACTCGAAATTGCCACTGTTGTCACCGACAGTGATTTAAACATCTTGGCTGAAGGCCCTGTTATTGCTATTCATCAAAGCGATGAACTGCTTGATGGCATGGACGAGTGGTGCACAACTCAGCACGGTCAATCTGGTTTAACAGCTCGTTGTAAAGCAAGCACATTCACTGAACAAGATGCTATTGATCAAACATTGGCATTTCTAAAGCAATGGGTACCTGCGGGTGCTTCACCTATGTGTGGTAATTCTATCGGCCAAGACCGCCGTTTTATGAATAAGTACATGCCTGAATTGGAAGACTACTTTCACTACCGTAACCTTGATGTGAGTACAGTTAAAGAACTTGCACGTCGTTGGAAACCTGACGTATTAGCGCAAGTGAACAAAAAAGGTTCACATCTAGCCCTCGACGATATCAAAGATTCGATCATGGAATTAAAGGTTTACCAAGAAAAATTCTTTAATTTGTAAAAAACATTTGCAAACACATCGGATTATTGTAGAATCCTGCCCCGCTTAAGACGTTAACCCCCGCGGGGTTGGCATGTCTCTAAGTAATTGAATGCGGCACTAGCTCAGTTGCCAGGACGTTTTACCGCAACCTTCAAGGTTGTGCACCAACGGACAAATTACTGACTACTTTTGAATGCGGCACTAGCTCAGTTGGTAGAGCGCAACCTTGCCAAGGTTGAGGTCACGAGTTCGAGCCTCGTGTGCCGCTCCAATATCGGAAGAGCAGAGTTCTGACCTCCAGTCACGGGATGCCATGGCGTATGCGGGGTGCTGGTTGAGACAACACCGGGCGGGGCGGGGGCGGGGGGGGGGGGGGGGGGGGGCGG
>NZ_PNCZ01000073.1:0-5841 GCF_005887425.1 Pseudoalteromonas sp. S2721 | reverse complement strand
ACTAACCACTAACCACTAACCGCTGGGTTGTTGTCTCATTTTAACATCTGTAATTCACATGCTGTTAAGTTATCGATAGGTATTCTCATTGACGTTTGTGTAGGCAAAAAAAAAGCCCGCATAAGGATGCGGGCAAACAACAAGTTGAAGGAAGTAATCCAGGGAACTACGGTCTACTTAAAAAAGGTTTTATCCAGATTTAAGTAAACCTAGTGCAATACGAAATTTCATATTGCTAAAAACGGAGCTTAATGAAAGAAACTTTCATGAGGTTGCTAGCTCGGTATAGGTAAATAATACGCAATGATGGATTTTTCTTCAAACTAGAAAAATTTTATTTTCAGATAAAAAAAACTAATGTGAGTATATTTTTTAGTTGTTTTCTTTTTGTTCACATTGTGAATATATTAATTTTAAGTTCATGAATGGGAAGGTTTTTATAAATTTTAAGAACTTTATTCAGGATTAGTTTAAGTATTCTGTAGTAGATTCGTAAGAGTGCTTTTGGGTGTTTATGCGTTATTTATGAATAAACGCCGAGTTTTTGGCTGTTTTGGTTGCTTTTTAGTGTCACTGTAATGACTTATTATTAAGGTGAAAATATGCATAATTGTATTGATAAAACCTAATATGGCTAAAAAATAACTAAGCAAATTGCTTTTTACCGTTATTTGCCGCTAATTCACAGCAAGAGCGTTGTCAGTTCATAGCTGACTAGATACACTAGATGTAACTTTTGGCCGCCTTTGTGGTCAATAAATACAAGTGTAAAAAATATAACAAATTACATAGAAATCTATTTTAGGAGTTTAACGTGGGATCAGGGCTTAACTTTTTAGATCTTATTCTAGAAGCCAGTGTACTTGTCCAGCTAGTAATGTTGGCATTAGTCGGTATGTCGGTAATGTCATGGGCAATTATCTTTCAGCGTAAAAAAGCGATTTCTGATGCACTTAATGGCGCAAAGCGCTTTGAGCAGAAGTTTTGGTCGGGTATTGACCTAAGTAAATTATACAACGAAGTATCAGCGCGTCCTGGTGGCGCATCAGGTGTTGAAGCATTATTCGTTGCAGGTTTTAAAGAGTTTGCACGTCATAAGAAAAATTCACCACAAAGTGCAAGTATTGTTATGGAAGGCACACACCGTTCAATGCGTGTTGCTTTATCGCGTGAAGTTGAAAAGCTTGAGTCAAGTTTATCGTTTTTAGCAACAGTGGGTTCTATTAGTCCTTACATCGGCCTGTTTGGTACGGTGTGGGGTATTATGAACGCATTTATCGCATTAGGTGAAGTTAAGCAAGCAACGCTACAAATGGTAGCGCCAGGTATTGCTGAAGCACTAATCGCAACAGCAATGGGTTTATTTGCTGCAATTCCAGCTGTTATTGCTTACAACCGTTTTGCAAACAAAGTAGAAAAGCTTGAAGGTAATTATATTAACTTCATGGAAGAGTTCGCCAATATTTTACACCGCCAAGCTGCTGCGCAAATAGAGGCTAAAGCGAATGTACCAGCGTAAGAAACGTCGCCCAGTAGGTGAGATAAACGTAGTTCCTTACATTGACGTAATGTTGGTACTACTAATCATATTTATGGCAACTGCGCCACTTATTACTCATGGTGTAAAAGTAGATTTGCCAAAGATGGAAGAATCGGATCTTGTTGATACTAAAGATACGCCTCCAATTATTGCGTCAATTGATGCTGAAGGTAAGTACTATGTAAGTATTGGTACAGATCCTGAAGCACCAATGGAAGCGTTGGATGTTGCTGCAGTGATTAAACTTCAGCTGCAAAAGAATCCAGATACGCCAGTGATGATCAAAGGTTCGGGCCGTGTTTCTTATCAAGAAGTACTGCTACTTATGGACTTTTTGAAAAATGCCGGTGTGCCTTCAGTGGGTCTAATGACCGAATCATTTGAGGGTTAGTATGCGTGAGTCATTAATCAAATCGATTCTATTACATCTGGGTATTATTGGTTTTTTAATTGGATCAGCTAGTTTTCATTTACCTACTCCTAAGGTAATGGAAGTAACTTTGAATCCAGCTATGCCTGAGCCAGAAAAGGCTGTTTCAGCAGTTACGGTAGACCAACAAAAGGTTGAACAAAAAATTGCTGAGCTAAAAAAGCAAGAAGAAGCGAAAAAACAAGCTGAAGCAAAGCGTCTTCGTGATCTTGAACGACGTGCCAATGATGCGCGCAAGCAACGTGAAGCGGAAGACCGTCGTCTTAAAAAGCTAGAACAACAGCGCCGCGCTAAAGAGAAAGAAAAAGCAGAAGCCGAAGCACAAGCGAAAAAAGCACGTGAAATTCAGCAAAAAGAACGTGCTAAAGCGCAACAAGCCGAAAAGCAAAAGCAAGAAGCTGAAGCAGCAGCAAAAGCTGCAGCAGAAAAGCGCAAAGCTGAAGAAGAGGCGTTAAAGAAAGCGGAAGAAGAGCGTAAGCGTAAAGCTGCCGAAGCAGAAGCTGAACGTAAACGCAAAGAAGCCGAAGCCGAGCGTAAACGCCAGCAAGCATTGCAAGAGCAGATGTTGCAAGAGCAGTTAGCTGCTGAGCAAGCTGCACGAAATAAAGTTCGTCAACAGCAAATTGTAAGTGAAGTCGACAAATACAAAGCCTTAATAATGGCACGTATTCAGCAAACTTTACTTATCGATGAAAAGATGAAGAATAAACAATGTCGTGTAAATATTCGTCTTGGCTTTAATGGCTTAGTAACACAAGTTAAGTCATTAGGTGGTGATAAATTAGTGTGTGAAGCTGCGCTTCGAGCTGTTCGTATGGCAGATACACTCCCGGTATCACCTGATAAAGACGTATTTGAGCAACTTAAAAATATTAATTTAACAATCAAGCCAGAATTCTAAAGGAATGATATGTTCAACCAGATAAAAACAGCATGTTTTATTGTATTACTGGGCTTTCATGGCATCGCCAGTGCTGCACTAGAAATTGTTATTACCGAAGGTGTTGATGGTGCACGTCCGATTGCGGTTGTGCCATTTCAATACAATGGGGTTGGCCCCATCCCTGAAAAGTTAAGTACTGTTATTGCAGCAGACTTAATGCGTAGTGGTAAATTTAAACCTATTGATGTAGCAACAATGCCTCAATTACCAGCAACTGATACTGACGTTGACTATGCTGCATGGGTTAATAAAGGTGTTGAAGCCGTTCTTGTTGGTCAAGTTGAACAACAGCCAGGTGGACGTTACTTAGTTAAGTATGAGCTTATTGATGTTATTCGTGGTCAGATCACGGGTGGTCAAACACAGATGATGAGTAACGGTAAGTTAGTTAAAAGCCAAGACCATATTCTTGATGCAAGAGAAAGTGTAATAGCTGAAACGGGTTTCCGCCGCTACGCTCACCGCATCAGTGATGTTGTATACGAAGCTTTAACTGGCGAAAAAGGTGCATTCTTAACGAAGATTGCCTACGTTATTGTGAGAGAAAATCAGGCAATGCCTTATCAGTTAGTCGTTGCTGATTATGATGGTTTTAATGAGCAAGTATTACTTCGCTCGAAAGAACCATTAATGTCACCGGCATGGTCACCAGATGGTACTAAGCTTGCGTATGTAACATTTGAAAATCGTCAAAGCCAAATTTACATTCAAGATTTATACACGGGTAAACGTGAGCTGATCACAAGTCACCCTGGTATTAATGGTGCGCCACAGTTCTCACCTGATGGCAAAAAGCTACTATTAGTGCTCTCTAAAGACCGCAATGGTGCAACAGAAGTATATGTTTTAGACCTTGCAACTCGCAAAGAAAGACGCCTTACAAATCACCGTAGTATAGATACTGAACCATCTTGGTTCCCTAATGGGCAAGATATTGTGTTTACGTCTGAAAGGGGTGGTAATGCCCAGATTTATAAGTTAAATTTGCAAACTGGTAGGTCAAAACGCATGACGTTTGACGGAGATATGAACCTAGCAGGTTCGGTTTCTCCAGACGGAAAAGAATTAGTGATGGTGAACCGTACCAACGGTCAATACCATCTTGCTAAGAAAGAGCTAGCTACAGGTGCGTTCCAAGTATTAACTAGAACACGCCTTGATGAATCGCCGAGTATCGCACCAAACGGCTCGATGATTATCTACAGCACGCTTCATAATAATAAACAGGTGTTGGCGTTAGTTTCTATGGATGGTCGCTTTAAAGCACGCTTACCTGTGCTAGACGGACAAGTTAAGGCACCGGCTTGGTCGCCTTATTTACAGTAATTATACTGGTTTACTCAATATAGGAATCAATTAAATGCAACTTAATAAAACTTTAAAAGGCCTGCTAATTGCTGTGCCAGTGATGACATTAGCGGCGTGTAGCTCTTCTTCAGGTGTTGATGAAGGTGCTGCAAACCAATCTAACCAAGGTATGGTTGAGCAATCAAACAACACTGATACTGTTGAAGTTGCAACGCTTACTCCAGAGCAACAAGCTGAAGAAGCACTTCGTGAAAAATACGAAGCGTTACGTCAAGAGCAAATCATTTACTTTGGTTTTGATAACGCAAAAATCCAAAGCAAGTATGCTGAACTATTACAAGCACACGCTGAATTCTTAGTACAAAACCCTTCAGTTAAAGTACTAATCGAAGGTCACGCTGATGAGCGCGGTACGCCTGAGTACAACATCGCACTAGGCGAGCACCGTGGTCAAGCAGTAGAAAAATACTTACAAAGTTTAGGTGTTTCTGCTAGCCAAATGTCAGTAGTGAGCTATGGTGAAGAGAAGCCAATGGTTAAGTCTCGCACTGAAGAAGCGTTCGCGAAGAACCGTCGCGCAGTATTAGTTTACTAATAAAGAGTCATTATGAAGCCGAAAATTATTTTGGCAGCAATGATCTTAAGCGGGAGCACCCAGTTATGGGCTGCTCCCGCTCCTGTTTCAGAAGCTGCAAGCTCGCAATCGAGCATTGAGAAGCGTTTAGTCGCTTTAGAAAACATGATGAAGTCACGTAATTTATTGCAAGCTGAGCTTCAGCAGCAGCTTAATATTTTACAAGACGAAGTGAGCCAAGTACGTGGTATTACAGAAGAGCAAAGCTATAAGCTTGAAAAAGTACTGCAACGTCAGCGTGAGCTATATCAAGAAATTGAGAACCGAGTTAGCCAAGCTTATAGCCAGCCTGCTGCAACACAAACTCAACCTACAAATACTTATACAGATGTAGGTGCATCACAGGCAATCAGTTCAGACTTATCTGAAAACGAAGCTTATGAGCGTGCAGTGGCGTTAATCATGAAAGATAAACGTTATGAGCAAGCAATTCCTGAGTTTCAAGCATTCTTAACGACATACCCAAATTCAGTGTATGCATCTAATGCGCATTATTGGTTAGGTCAGCTGTTAACTATTCAAAACGATCAAGCAGGTGCGACTGAGCACTTTAAAGTTGTTGTGAATGAATACCCTAATTCTAATAAGCGCCCAGATGCAATGTTAAAGTTAGGAAACTTATTAGCGGATCAAGGTTTAGGCGAGCAAGCCCTTAAAACCTTTAATGATTTAATTAATCAGTACCCAAGTACTACCGCTGCTAAATTAGCCACAGAACGTCTGTCGCAAATGTAGATTTGACCTGATTAGACTGCTTTTTGACATAAGCGGTCTAAAATTAGGCAACTAGACATAAAAACTTAAAAAAAGAGATATTTTCTGTTGCACTCAGCATTTAAATAAGTATTATAAGCGCCCGCAGCAGGCGATTGGTAACAACAGCCAAAATGCGGAAAAAAGAGCGGGTCATTAGCTCAGTTGGTAGAGCAGTGGACTTTTAATCCATTGGTCGATGGTTCAAGTCCATCATGACCCACCATTCTATC
>NZ_PNCZ01000072.1:0-20568 GCF_005887425.1 Pseudoalteromonas sp. S2721 | reverse complement strand
GACAGCTCAATAACCTTGATTAATCTTTAGCTGATAGCTGATAGCTGATAGCTGATAGCTGATAGCTGATAGCTGATAGCTGATAGCTGATAGCTGATAGCTGATAGTAGCGATAGAGGGAATTTTATGAAACTTGAAGATATTCGCCGTGAATATTTACAGGATGGTTTATCTGAAGACATGCTTGATGCATCTCCAATCAAGCAGTTTGAGAAATGGCTTGAGCAAGCTGTTGCAACTAATTTGCCTGATCCTACGGCGATGGTCGTTGCAACGGTTGATGAGCATGGTCAGCCTTCGCAGCGTATTGTGCTGTTAAAGCATCTTGATGAAAATGGCTTTGTGTTTTTTACTAATACCGGCTCGCGCAAAGCGCAGGAGCTAAAAGGTAATAACAAAATTTCTCTGCATTTCCCATGGCACCACATGGAGCGACAAGTCATAGTCTACGGCGAGGCTAAACCCTTACCAACAACTGCTGTGGCTAAGTACTTTTTATCGCGTCCTAAAGAAAGCCAGTTAGCTGCATGGGCTTCTCAGCAAAGTCGTCCTGTGTCATCACGTAAGGTATTAATGGAAACATTTGCGAAAATGAAGCAAAAGTTTTCTGAGGGTGAAATTCCATTGCCTGATTTTTGGGGAGGCTATTGTGTTGAGCCTACTAAAATTGAATTTTGGCAAGGCGGAGCACACCGCTTACATGACCGCTTTATGTATCAACGCCAAGCCGATGGTAGTTGGCAGTTTGGTCGCTTAAATCCGTAAATGCGTTTTATCGATTCCCACTGTCACCTTGATTTTAGCGAATTTGATGAGACTCGCACAGAGCTCATAACAGCATGTAAGCAAGTAGGGATCGAGCACTTTATTGTGCCGGGTGTGAGCTTGGCGCAATCGACAAAACTATTATCGTTTACTAAATCAGAGCCAAGTATTTCAGTAGCTTTAGGTTTACATCCTTATTTTTTATCTGATCACCAAACTCATCATCTCGCTGAACTAGAGCAATTAGCGAAAACCCATTCAGGGCAGTTTATTGCCATCGGTGAGTGCGGCCTTGATCGAAGCATCGATAACCTCGATAAACAAACGCAGTTATTTGAAGGACAGATAGAGCTTGCCAACCAACTTGCTTTACCACTTATTGTGCATCATAGGCAAAGCCATGATTTAATTGCTCGCTCATTTAAGCGCTGCAAACCAAAGTTTGGCGGGGTAATTCATGCCTTTTCTGGCTCAGAACAACAAGCTCAGAGTTATATAAAACAAGGATTTAAACTTGGTGTTGGTGGTGTGATAAGTTACCCTCGTGCTGCTAAAACTCGTAAAGTTATCAGCTTAATTGAGCTGCAGCATTTAGTGCTTGAAACCGACTCGCCATCAATGCCGCTGGCAGGTTTTCAAGGGCAGGTTAATACGCCGCTAAAGGTGCGCGATGTATTTACTCATTTATGTGAGCTTAAAGGCGCGACAGGCGATGCAAAGCTGCAACTGGCTGCAGAACTCTACGATTCTTGCTCTGAACTTTTCTTGATATAACGATTTATTTGCCAAAGCTTCAAGCCTCGACCCAATTGCCAAGTGAATATACAGGTGATCACCAACATTAATAACACTTGTTGCCCTAAGTCATGGAAATTACTGTGGCTGGTTGCAATAGAAGCCTGTGTTAAATAGGTTATCGATACAAAACCAATAGGCCTTTCATTATCACTTATCACAGGCTCTACAAATGGGGTTTTAAGCTTACTTATACCAGGGGTTGAATCGGGTAATAAACCAAAGGTGTGGTGGCTTTGCCAATTATCACTGGCAGCAATTTGGATTCCTTGCTGATCGTAAATCGTTGCCGCTAACACATACTCATCTTTAGCAATGTGATTACACAACGCATTTAATTCAGGTTTATTTTTTTCTTGTAGCGGCGTTTTGGCATTCAGTGCCATAAACTTGGTTAAGCTTATCGCTGTGCTATCAGCGCTATCATAAAGTAATTGGTGGCTTTGAAAGCTACTATTCATGGCAACCCAACTTAACAGCACAAAACAGGCTGTAGCCAAGCTTAAGCGCACAACACGTTGGCGATAAGTGGCTGAAAAGGGAATTTTAAGTTGGTTATTTTTCATAGTCACCGTATACGTTACTGACAGCATTTAATTTTGATGGTACAACATGATAACTTTAACAGCCCCTTGAGTGCGAGTGCCAAAAGCACTTCCAAGGACAGACATAAGTCTAATGTGGAGCCACTATGTCACAGCTTAGCTTAGCTGCTACACCTTCAGCAAATTTAGCTGAACAAATCAGCCTAAATTGCTGGTATAAAATTGAAAATAAACACCTTATTACAACAGACTTTACGCCAAAAGCAAATCAAGGCGTGTTCAGTATTGCTTTTGGTAATGAGCTTAATGCTGAGCAATTACTTGCGATTAGTGATTTTTTATCGGCGCAAGGGTTTAGTAATTTATCGCTTTGTTGTTACCAGCCAGTCGCAGACATGCCAGTAGCGTGGGGCTTTCATAGCGAAACAACAACAGTACTTAGTCCACTAGTATTAGTTGAGTTTGCTAAGCAATTGGGTATTCAATTGGTGCAATTAACGGATCCGCCAACGGTAAATGAACCAGGCTTATTGCTGATGGATATGGACTCAACAGCTATTACTATTGAATGTATCGACGAAATTGCGCGCCTAGCCGATGTTTATGACGAAGTTGCAGCGGTAACCGCGCAAGCTATGGCTGGTCAACTAGATTTTGCACAAAGCTTAAAGCAGCGTGTTGCTAAGCTTGAAGGTATCGATGGTGACTTAATTGATGGCTTAAAAGCGCGTTTACCGCTGATGCCGGGGGTGAGTGAATTATGCCAATACCTAAAAGCGCATAATTGGCATTTAGCAATCGCATCAGGTGGCTTTGTGCCTTTTGCAGAGCAAGTGCAGTCACTGCTTGATTTAGATGAAGTGCATGCGAATACCCTTGAGTTCAAAGATAATCGTTTAACAGGCAAGGTCATAGGCACGATAGTTGATGCTGAGGAAAAAGCCCGTGTACTTAAACGAATCGAACAAAGGCTTACCTTAAATAACCGCCAAACTGTTGCCATGGGTGATGGAGCAAACGACTTGAAAATGATGGCTGCTGCAGGGCTTGGTGTTGCTGTGCACGGTAAACAGAAAGTAGTTGAGCAAGCACAAACAGCAATTAATGAAGGCTCATTACTACAAGTTGCCTACTTGCTTGGCCTACCATTAGATTACTCGCTTTAACCATGTTGCTTTGCGTTTACTCATTTCATTGATCAACCTTTGGTCAATATCAAAATGGGTAAGCGCTTCGTCGGTAATATCAATTATATCGCCTACGCCAGCTACTGCCCATAGCGCTTCTTCAAGATCTTTTGCTTTATGTAATGCGTACTGGCTAATATATTTCAATTCATTCGCCAAATAATCAATATCAGGCCGCCCTGTGCGAGAAATGTACAGCCTGAAAATATATACTAAATCGCTTTTTAGTGCTTTTTTTACAAACAAGGTTTGTGGTTTATAGTCATCTTCACTAATACAACGACTAGTAATGGCATCGCTTATAACAGTTTTACGTGGGTCAAAGCGAACAAATAAAGTGAATGGTAACGGTGGGTCTTGGCGACTACGGTCTTTGATCAGCGGTGTGATCACTTCTGTAATTTGATCTGTCGATAAGAAACCATCGATACTAGTTGTTTCATTTAACAATCCAAAATTTTGTAATAAAACATGCAGTGGGCTTGGGTATAAGCCTTGGCCAATAGCGCCGGTTTTAAAATGCGCTGCTTCTTTATGTAAATAAAACGGAAACTGGCATACGCTTTTAGTCACCATATTTCTTAGTGCAGTTGATAGCCCTGGAATTTTAGGGGATTCTTCACAAACACGTAGCTTGTCTTTGTTGTTATCAATTAATACCGTGAAAAACTTAATTGCCATATGCGGTAAGTCAGTAATTCGATGCACTTTTAAATTCACGGTCGTCAGTGACTTACTCACCGCCATGACTTCATAAGCAAGGTTTGTTAAATCATGCTTTTTGGTGATTTTTTGCAATTCAGGCAAGTTTAATTTAATGATATCGCCTTTTTTGAACTCAACAGGCTGGTCGAACTCAATTTGTAAGCCCATCACAGATAAGTCACGGGTATGGCCTGTAATAGTTTGCTCATGGTGTTCTACACTTACAGCTGTTTTGTATAAATAGCGTTTATGAGCACGAAGGTTCACATACTCAAGCGCTACAGGCTCTAAATGAGGGGGCGTTTTATGCTTACTGTGACCAAACTGTTTAAGTTGGTTTACCGCATCTTTATTGTAATCAAGCTGTTGGTACGTTTGTTGTTCAAACTTAGTACCGATTGAGGTCAAAATAAGTAGATATTTAACATCTTTGATCAACCCTTGCACACGAGGTGTCGGTGGCTTATTTAGTTTTTCGATGTTTTTACCAGCACTGCTTGGTAGCGACAGTGGAATATACGAATCTTCCGGATGGCTTGGCATCAACTGAAGCTTAAAGCATTGCCAGCTATCTTTCTGGCTACCAAATCCTAAAAATAAATTTTTTAAGTTTGGTTGGCTATCAAGCTCAGATCGAGTTGCAGAATAATAATAAATTTTCCCGGCAACGGTATGAGTAAAAGTATATAAATACTCTTCTTTAACAGCTTCTGGAGAGCTTAGTAAGTCTCCCAATCGTTGTTGATTGATGATGCTGTACAGGCAAGACAACTTACGCTCATCACAAAAATAGCGTTGAATAAAAATATTATTTTCTGTGGTTAGCGCAAGGCTAGGATATAGCTTATCACCCTGTAGGCTTAAAAAGGTATAAAGTGAGGTAACACGAGGGATATAGTATTGCTCGTAGCCTTTTGAAACAACAGCATCTAAGGTGTTGTCGAGATTAACCTTATAGCGACGTTTATTGCCATGGATAAAGCTTTCTAGAAACTCATCAAATTTTTCGTTATTTTCAATAAAGGTACGCTTTAGGCGTATATGGTTATATTCACGAGAAACTTTCTCTACCGCTACGATTTCATATTGAATACCGTTTTTTAAACCAAGCTCAAAATCTTGCTCTAAGCCAACTAAGCGAAGACCTATTAACTGACCTTTTTTAACTTGATAACGTGGAGCTAGTTTTATTTTAGCGCCGCTCAGAGAAATATCAGACGTTGATGCTGCAACTTTGTTGTCTTTATCGAGTTCAACGGTGATTTTAATTGAGTAATTCATCCGCTCTTCGCGGCGACTCTCGTATGATGCAAACTTAATAACCTTAGCTGGCTGCTCTGTAGCGGCACTATCGTCAGCTAAAGCTTGCTCAGCGGCTTTTTTCTGCATTACCCGGTGATTGTTTTCGGTGTTCATTACCGCTTCGTAAACAGCAAGAGTATAACCACCGTGGCGTTTTATAGCATCTTCGAACACTTCAATGGCGGTATCGTCCATAAAGTGTTGTTTGCCATCATATTCGTAGGGTTTGACTTGACCAGTTACTTGACCACGTAAATCAATAAAGCGAGCTACTGGCTGAGATAAGCGTGACATTTCCATTTTAATCAAAAACTGCTCTGGCTTCGTTAAGCTAGCTGTCTTTGATTTAAATAGTTTGTCAAACTTAGGAGTGCCTAAATGCGCCTTTAGCTCTTCAACTAGGCTCTCATATTTAAGCAAAATGTCTTCAGCCATTTATAAAACCATCACCGTCTATCTAAAAAAGTAGGTATACTTGCAGGCAGTAAATTATTAAAACTTGAGTAATCGCTACTTTTTTATTGTATTAGTTATTGTTATAAGTACCTGCCAAATAAATGGCAAGAATTGTAAAGTTTTATTTATAAGCAAAAAATGTGCCTTAAAGCACTTTTTATTGCGCTTATAGCTGTGTAAAAAAGCCGAACAGATTTAAGTTCAAAGGCTTCAGCTCATAAAACTACTATACATGAAATATTTAGCTAGTCAGTTTTTTAAGTTACTAATTAGTCAAAATAGAATAATTCAATAGGTAAGGCCGAATGGCAAAATCAGCAAAAATCGAATTTGTTTGCACTGAGTGCGGCATGAACTATCAGCGCTGGCAAGGGCAGTGTAAGTGCGGTGCATGGAATACACTTGCAGAATTTAAACCATCGGCAGGGCAATCAAAGCAAGCGGCAAGTCGTGCTGCAGTGGCAGGCTATGCCGGTATCGCAAGCGGTGGCTCAAAGAAAATCAACGAAGTTGCAACCACCGAGGCAGAAAAACGCCTTACCGAAATCGGTGAGTTAGACAGAGTATTAAGCGGTGGTGTAACGACAGGTTCCGTCAACATTATCTCAGGCGACCCTGGTGCCGGTAAAACGACTTTGTTGTCTGATTTAGTTGCACGTATGTCAAAGCTGATGCCGTCTTTATACTGTACAGCGGAAGAGTCTTTATCTCAGTTTAAAAACCGAGTGAATCGCTTGCGCTTAGATTATAACGAAGATGAGCTTTATTTGCTTTCTGAAACCAGTGTTGAAGCAATCATTGAAGAACTCGATAAAAACAAAATTAAATTTGCAGTTATCGATTCAATTCAGGCAGTGGTGACAGAAACGGCAAATGGTAGTCCAGGTTCACCGTCACAGGTAAAAAGTGCAGCTCAAGCATTAACGCAATACTGTAAGCAAAACGATGTAACTATGTTCATCATTGCCCATGTAAACAAAAATAACGAAATTGCTGGGCCGCAAACACTGGTACATATAGTTGATGCCTTACTGCATATTGATACTAACGATGGGCAAGTCAGAACATTGCGTGCCAATAAAAACCGTTTTGGTGATATCGACACAGTGGGTATTTTCAGAATGTGTGAACGCGGAATGCTGAGCGTTGATAACCCGAGCGAAATCTTTTTATCTGGTTCAAGCACAGAATCCCCAGGCTCAGCCATTACCTGTATACGTAAAGGTAACCGTAACTTACTACTCGAAATTCAATGTTTAACTACAGAAACCGAAGCTGAGTTTCCACAGCGGGTATGTGTTGGTTTGAACATGAATCGTATTAAGATGCTCACGGGAATTTTACGTAAACACACAAAGACAAAAATCTTTCACGACACCTTTTTTAATATTGTCGGTGGCTTAAAAATCGATGAGTCAGAGACTTGTATCGATTTAGCATTGGTTGCAGCGTTATTAAGCAGCTTGAACGAATTTGTTGTACCACGCACCACCTGTATTATGGGCGAACTTAGTTTAAATGGTGATGTAAGACCAATCGACAGCGGCGTACCTCGAGTGAAGGAGGCTGCGCAACACGGCTTTACAGAGATTTTTATTCCGCATCGCAATTACCATAAATCAATGGAAGGGCTTGGCGCTAAGATCACGCCAGTGAAAACCGTGCATGAACTATTGTCGTTAATCAACTAATGATACACTGCTAAAAATTTACACCAATTAAAGGAAATAAAATGAAAAAGTTAATTATAGCAGCGGTTGTTGCTGCGGCTGTTGGCGGTGCGTTTTACGCAAACTACGCAGCTACACAGGAAGTAAAAAAGGTCGTTGATCAGCAAATAAGTGCATTATCAGCGCAAAGTGGTGTAGATATTACTTACAATGATATTTCAGCAAATGTATTTGCTAGCAGCATGCAGCTTTCAGGGATTAAGGTACAAAGCTATACTGGTGATGAGATGATTGCCACAATCGACAATATTGAAGTGACAGGATATGAAGTCGATGCAGTGCCGCCTCACACTGGTTTTGTAATGAAGAGCTTTCGTTTTAGTGATGACTTTTTAGCGCAACTTCCTGAAAATGCGAACAATAAGTTAGCATCTGCAAGCTATGACGTAAATTCATCGCTAGATTATGATAAAGACACTGGTAGCAGTGATTTTGCTTTAAACGTTATTGCAAACCAAGTTGCTGATGTGCGTTTTAACTTAGGCCTTGCCAACTCAACGCCATTAATGGAAGCATCAATGGCAATAAGTAAAATGCAAAATGAAGCGCAAGGTGCAGAGCTGACTTTAGAGCAACAACTGCAACAGCAATCAAAAATGATGGCTGCAATGACTCAACTTGAGCCACGTAGCATTAATATGTCGATCGCCGACGAAGGTGAGCTTAAAGCAGTTGTTGATAGTTTCTTAGAAGCACAAGGTATGAGCCACGAGCAGTTCCAACAGACTGTTGCCATGCAGTTACAACAGGCGCCAGTAAGTGAAGAGCTAGCAGCTGCTATCACAAACTTCGTAAGTGGATTGTCTGAATTGACTGTGTCAGCAAGCTTACCTGAAGGAAAAACCATGATGGAGATAAACCAACAGATTATGGCGTTAATGGGGCAGCCAGAAGAATTAGCTAGCTACATTAATTTACAAGCAAGCGGTAAATAAACCTCTGTTAAATTATTAACCTTAAAGTGTCGGGTTGTTTAATGCGTTCACTTTAAGGTTATTTCTGATCTGGGTTACACCATGACTGTGCTCCAAAAATTTCTGCGCTAAAGCACGTTGAAATCCTGTTTCTGCAATACCTTTTAATTCAACAGTATTGCCATCGATAATCACCTGAAGATGCTTAATCTTAAAATTCGGATTATTTGTTAACTTTTTCAGGGCCATTTGTTGTAGGCGAGGTTGTGCCGATGTGCTGGTTGTTAGCACGCTAGTATTGGCACTCACATTCGTTGCGCAAGCAAGTAAAAAAATACAGCTTAATAAAGTAATTACTATGGTTAATTTGAAGCGGCTCATACAATTCCCTCGTTGTTCTAGTCTGCTGTGAACTATTGCTGAACCAGTTACAATTATTATTCCATTTTTTAAGTTTTTGAATTTAATAGATTTTCTATTTTTGCCGGTCTGTATGGGTAAAAAAGTGTGAACTAATTACACACTAAATAAGTAAAAAGGGTAGGGTACAAAAATGCCGAGGCAAGCTCGGCATTTTTACTTTTATGATGTTAAAGTTAAAACTACTTTTTCTTCTTCGTTTTAGCTTTGGCTTTTTTCTTTGCCTTCATTTTTACTGGATCTTTTTTCTTCTTAGATGGGATCTTCGCTTCTTTGTGCTGTGGCTCAAGCCCTTTAATTACGCGGCGTTTAAGCTTTTGCTCAATGTAGCGCTCAACTTTACCAACAATTGCCACATCATGAGCTTCAATAAATGATATCGCAATGCCTTTTTTACCAGCACGGCCAGTACGTCCTATACGGTGTACATATACGTCTGCGGTGCGTGGCATATCAAAGTTGATAACATGGCTGATATCAGCTACATCAATACCACGAGCAGCAACATCTGTTGCAACTAGGATATTGTTGCGGCCAGAGTGAAAGTTTTCCATCGCTTTCATGCGCTTATCTTGTGGCATTTCACCGCGTAACCAAGCAACACGAAGACCTTCGTTATTTAGCTCGCCAACCAGTGTCTCAAGGCGTTCACGAGTTTTAACAAACACAATTGCTTTATGAATGTCGTCACCATTTAACGTTTCAACCAACATTTTTAGCTTGTGGTCGTAGTCATCCGCAAGGTGAACCCATTGATGGATTTTGCCTTTTTCTTTACGTGAAGATTCGGCTTCAAGCAGTGCCGGATCGTTTAAGATTCGCTCTGCAAATAACTCAACGCTGTCACCTTCAAGGGTGGCTGAGAATAAGAAACATTGACGGCGGTTACGTGCTTCATCACAAATGCGTAGCATTTCTTTACGAAAACCCATGTCTAGCATGCGGTCAGCTTCATCAAGAATAAGCATTTCAACGTTTTCAGCATGGAAGTTCTCTGTTTCGAGGTACTCCATTAAACGCCCTGGTGTGGCAATGAGAATATCGTTATTGCTTTCGAAAATTTCTCTGTGTGTCCCGTAGTTTATACCACCTGTCACAACCCCAATTTTAAGATGAGTTTGTGCTGCGAGTAATTCACATTGCTCATGAATTTGGTAAGCAAGCTCACGGGTTGGTGTCATGATCAATACGCGTGCAAAGCCAGGATCGCGACGCGGGAAATCAAGCAAGTATTGAATTGCAGGGATCAAAAACGCGGCTGTTTTACCCGTACCAGTAGGGGCAGATGCCAAAATATCACGACCTTGAAGAGCTTCAGGGATCGCTTGTTGTTGAATACTGGTTGGCGTATCAAAACCCATTTTATTAATGGCATTTAACAGCTTGTTATCGATATCAAATTCAGAAAATTGCATAGAGTGACATAAATAGAGGACAATTGAGCCTAATTATACGCGTTAACGCGGCTGTGGTGAATGAAAAGGTGAAAAAATGTCAGGCTTTGTGTTTAAACAATTTACGGTAACGCAAACGCGCGCAGCGATGAAAGTATCGACCGATGGTATTTTGTTAGGGGCGTGGGCTGATGTGAGTGGTGCTAAGCGCATTTTAGACATTGGTACAGGCACAGGGTTGTTGGCGTTAATGGCAAAACAAAGAGCGCCTGATGCAAAAGTAAGTGCCATTGAAATTGATTCTGGTGCCTGTAATGATGCTCGAGACAACTTTGCGGCTAGCCCTTGGCTTGATATAAACCTTTTCGAAGGAGCTGTGCAGTCATTTAGTGCAGCAGAGCCTTTTGATGCGATCATCACTAACCCACCTTATTTTAATGCGAGCCTAAAAGGTGATAATCATGCTCGAAATACTGCCCGCCATACTGATGGCCTTAGCTTCAGCGAATTAATAGCATCATGTTCTAGACTGAGTCACAGTAAAACACGCTTGAATGTGATCTTGCCTTGCGTAGAGGCACAACAATTCATTGCTGTTGCCGAGCAAGCTGGCTGGTACTTAAACCGCCATTGCTTGGTTCGCACCACCGACAAAAAGCAAGCGAGCAGAAGCCTGATGCTATTCAGCCAAAACAACGGTGAATGCGAAACAACGTCGTTAACCATACATGCAGCTGATGGCAGCTACAGCCAAGATTATAAGGAGCTATGTAAAGCTTTTTACCTAAAGATGTAATGGTTATTCAGCAATGCTCGCTTCAAGGCCATCTTCACTTAAGAGCAAGGTATATGACTGCCCATATGATGCGTCGCAGATTGAGACGGGTTCATAGACTCGCTTATCCTCATCGTTAATTCTTGATATTTTCAAGTCATCAGCGCAGTCATCAATGTGGTACCAGTAACTTAATTGATTCTGATATAAATTAACGAGTTGTTTTTCGACTTTTAAGCGAAGGTTTTCAGTTGCGAGAATACGAATCGCAAAAAAGTCATCTTTATTATCATTGGCTTTTTTGACGAGTGTTAAACGGAGCTTTTCTTCATTTTGCCAAGCCACAAAATGATAAGGTTGATCTTGAGCTACCTGATACATCTGTGTGGCTGAGTTACTTGTGTCGCTGTGATCGACTACATAAAAGGAAATACGACTGCGTTCATTGTGAGCATGTATTACATCAACGGGAGGTGATTGCGATGCAAGCGTATCAACATAGTATTCAGAGTCTTTAACTTCTTGAGCATCACCAAATAAATCAGTGTTCGCCATGTAATAATCCACTTCTAAATCAGTGGTATTTACGAGCGTGTAATTGTTCTCATACATTTCGTCGCCAAAGTTATGAGTTTCTTCAACTTCTAATTCATCACACCCTGCGAGCAAAATGCTTGCGGCAGCTATTATTGGTAGCGCACTTTTCATTGTTATTCCTTTTACAAATGAAGGAGCTGTTTAGCATACTTATAAGTTATTGTACCTTTATTGATTGTTAAATTGTACCGGTGGTTGTAATTGCATGACTTCATCAAGCTGAATTTGCTGAACATATTCAAGCTTTAATAGGGTATCTAATACAGCTTTACTGTGCGACTTTTCTATTTCGGCGCTGCAAAAATCAATAATGCTAAAGCGGCGCTTGACCAGCAGACCTTCGATGTCAGGTAAAGGATGTGTGGTTTCAATTAGCACGCGGGTCGTAGGGCAGGGATCGGCATAGCCTGAGCGTAATAACTTTTTTAAATTAAACAAGTTATCATCGAGCCGACCCAGCTCAATGGCGGCTTTAGCGCTATCAGGAATAAATAATGGCTCAGCAAAGCGATTTATTTTTATTTCGCCCGTGGCGTTAATTGTAGCAACCTGATTACTGTCGTAACTGACAATATCACCGGTAATTAATGTGAATTGACTCATTGTGTTCCCTCGCAATGTTGTGTCGATTTCAGAGCTAAGCAAAATGGTGTGTTTGCTTAAGCCCTGATATAGTGCCAAAGTCTTAAGTTTTATACGAGTTTTTTATGTTCCGTTTATCAATTGTTTTATCTACCTTATTATTTTCTCAGTTGAGCTTTGCCGCATTGACGCCAGTGGGTCTTTGGAAAACCATTGACGAAGAAACGAATGAAGCGAAATCTTTAGTACGTATTAGTGAGCAAGATGGTGTATTGGTTGGTAGTGTTGAAAAAATCCTTAACCCAGCCAAGCAAGATGCAATCTGCGAAGAGTGTAAAGGTGATAAGAAAAATCAGCCAATTTTAGGGTTACAAATTATAGAAGGTGCTAAAGATGCCGGTGATGGTAGCTGGCAAGAGGGGGAAATCCTAGACCCAAACAATGGTAAAACCTATACCCTTAAACTGACTCCAAAAGAACAAGGTAAGGTGCTTGAAGTACGCGGATATATTGCATTTTTCTATCGTAA
Organism: Pseudoalteromonas sp. S2721; assembly: GCF_005887425.1. Classification (NCBI taxonomy): domain Bacteria; kingdom Pseudomonadati; phylum Pseudomonadota; class Gammaproteobacteria; order Alteromonadales; family Pseudoalteromonadaceae; genus Pseudoalteromonas; species Pseudoalteromonas sp. S2721. The sequence goes on along the minus strand of NZ_PNCZ01000072.1, from coordinate 7,872 downwards.
TCAATATTGGCAACGTGTTGAATAACCATTAAAAAAGCCAAGCAATGCTTGGCTTTTTTATTCATGACTTACAAGCTTTCGCTGTACTCAGTCATGACTTGTTCAACCCAGCTTGCGATACGCTCATCGCTAAGCTCGTATTGACTGTCCTCATCAAGGGCTAAGCCAACAAATTGTTTGCCATCTTCAGTGAGTGCTTTTGAAGCCTCAAATTCATAACTTGCATCGTTAGGCCATTTGCCTAACAAGGTAATGCTTTGATCACAAATTTCATCGTGTAACATGCCAAGTGCGTCTTGGAACCACTGACCATAACCTTGTTGATCGCCCATACCAAACAGAGCCACGGTTTTGCCGTTTAGGTTAACATCTTTAATGTCGTCCCAGATTGATTCCCAATCTTCTTGCAACTCACCAAAATCCCAAGTTGAAATGCCGAAGATAACGAAATCAAATTGCTCTGCATTTTTTAATGGCTCATCTTTGATATTGTGAAGGCTCACGATGTCGTGACCAATAATATCGCGAATTTTCTCTGCCGCTATTTCTGTGTAGCAGGTTGTAGAACCATAAAATAAACCAATCTGCATCGTATTTATCACTGTGTATTTGCCTGATATGATAGGCGTAAGTTTACCGTAAGGTATAATCAATTGATACCTTGATAAGGATGAGAGTACGCGTGGCTGATAATAATTCACAAGCCCAAAAAGGTGTAATAACAGCAAATAACGCCGAACATTTAGAGTTATTTTTAGATACGCTGTATCTTGAGCAGGGAGTCAGCGAAAACACATTAGCCGCTTATCGCAGTGACCTTGAAAAGTTTTGCCAATTTTTAAAAGATAAAGACCTACTAGCCGTTCGCTCAGATGATATTGAAGCGTATTTAGCATACCGTGTTGATTTAGGACTGAAGTCGCGCAGTACTGCACGTAGCATCAGTGCGCTTAAGCGTTTTTATCAGTATTTTGTGCGCGAAAAAGCCATTGCTGATTCGCCGATGGTCAATATTGCTCAGCCAAAAGCAGGGCAGTCATTACCAAAAACACTGTCAGAAGCCGAAGTCGAAGCTCTGCTTGCAGCCCCAGACATAGAAGATGCAATGGGGCTTCGCGATAAAGCCATGCTTGAGCTGTTATATGCCACAGGACTCCGTGTTACTGAGCTGGTGGGACTCAGAATGGAGCAAATTAATTTGCGCCAAGCGGTGGTCTTTGTAAAAGGTAAGGGTAATAAAGAGCGTTTAGTTCCCTTAGGTGAAGAAGCAATGTACTGGCTTGAGCAGTTTTTAAAAGTGGGTCGTTCGCAAATGATTAAACATGCCACTGACTTTGTGTTCCCATCAAAGCGCGGGATTGGCATGACACGACAAACTTTTTGGCATCGCATCAAACACTATGCTATTTTGGCATCAGTTGAATCGCCGTTATCACCGCATACGCTCAGACACGCGTTTGCAACGCATTTGCTTAATCATGGGGCGGACCTTAGAGTCGTGCAAATGATGTTAGGTCACAGTGACTTATCAACAACACAAATTTATACCCATGTAGCGAATGAAAGATTGAAGTCGGTACACGAGCAACATCATCCACGTGCTTAGTGCAAGATTTTTAAAGATGTACCGGTCTATATAAAAAATGATCAGGATATAGGATATTTATGAAAAAGTTAGTTTTAGCCACAGCACTACTAGGCACAAGCTTAAATGTGTTTGCCAATGGCGTATCAACAACAGACGCTGCTGATGCCCCTATCATTGCTAAGTTTGCTGAATTAGGCGTAACCGTTAAGCAAATCAACCCAAGCCCAGTGGCAGGTCTTAAAGAACTAATTACTGACAAAGGCGTGTTGTACGCAAGCCCTGACGGTCAATTTCTAATGCAAGGAACACTGATTGACCTTAATAATCGAGTTAATTTAACAGAGCATGCTCTAAGTGACGTTCGTAAAGAAGGTGTTGCTGAGTACGAAGACTCTATGATCGTTTACAAAGCGAAAGACGAAAAGCATTCGATCACAGTATTTACCGATATCACCTGTGGTTATTGTCGTAAATTACACCGTGAACTTGATGACTTCTTAGACGCGGGTATCACGGTTAAATACCTTGCTTTCCCACGTGGTGGTTTACGTGGTAAAGGTTACCAAGATTTAATGAATGTATGGTGTGCTAAAGACCCTGCTGAAGCATTAACAGAAGCAAAAGCGGGTGCAGAAGTCGCTGCCGTGCCTGGTTGTAACGCACCAATTGCAGAGCACTACCAGCTAGGTCAAAGCTTTGGAATGTCGGGCACACCGGCAATTATTTTAGAAGATGGTACCATGATCCCAGGTTATCAATCAGCTGCGCAAATTAGCCAAGCGCTTGATGCTTTACCAAAAACATCTTCATAACTGATTTTTTAACGAAAAGGCCTATTTGTCGTAGGCCTTTTTTATTTGTCTTAAGCAAAGAAGTACCATTTCCGACATGGAAAAAATAATTCAAGCTCGTCCTCGTGTTGATGATTCGCATTTACCACACCATTTACATCCTGTAATTAAGCAAATATATGCGACTCGACAGGTGCAAAGTGCCACTGAACTCGATAATAGCGCTGCAACATTACATGACTTTAAGATGTTTAAAGATATCGACAAAGCTGTTGTGCTACTGCAACAAGCGCTAGCTGATCAAAGTCGCGTGTTAATCGTCGGTGACTTTGATGCCGACGGTGCAACCAGCACAGCAACCTTAATGCAAGGTCTTGCTATGTTCGGCTTAAAGAACCTTGATTACTTGGTACCAGACAGATTCAGCCTAGGTTATGGCCTAAGCCCCGCACTTGCTGAGCAAATAGTAACCATGCAACCCGAGCTTGTGATCACCGTTGATAACGGTATTTCATGTGTCGATGGCATTGCCATTGTAAAGCAAGCAGGTATTAAGGTGCTGGTAACTGATCATCATTTACAAGGTGAAGCCCTACCAAATGCAGATGCTATCGTGAATCCGAATCGCCATGACTGTCAGTTTCCATCGAAATCGATAGCAGGCGTTGGGGTGGCTTTTTATCTGCTCATTGCTTTACGTAGCCACTTACGTGAACAAGGGTACTTTCAGCAAAATCCAATGCCAAATTTGGCTGAGTTACTTGATATTGTAGCCCTTGGTACCGTTGCCGATGTGGTCGCGCTTGATGCCAATAACCGAACCTTAGTTCATCAAGGTTTAGCACGTATTCGCAGTGGTAAAACACGCCCTGGTATTAGTGCTCTCATTGAAGTGGCAAATCGCAATGCGGCCCGTTTAAGTGCCAGTGACTTTGGCTTTTCATTGGCACCACGCTTAAATGCAGCTGGGCGTTTAGATGATATGAGTTTAGGTATAGCCTGTTTGTTATCAAGCGATATAAACCAAGCTCGCCGTATTGCCAGTGAGCTCGACAGCCTCAATCATGAGCGCCGTGAAATAGAGCAGGGTATGCAAACTGAAGCACAAGCGGTGCTTGATCGTTTAGCATTTAAAACCGAGTCAGTGCCTGATGCCATTTGTTTATACCAAGCTGATTGGCACCAAGGTGTGATTGGTATTTTGGCTGGCCGCTTAAAAGAAAAGTATCACCGCCCGACGATTATTTTTGCAGCTGGCGATAACGGCGAAATAAAAGGCTCTTGCCGCTCTATTGAAGGGCTACATATGCGTGATTTACTCGAGCGAGTAAATACACTCTACCCGCATTTGATCAGTAAATTTGGTGGCCATGCCATGGCAGCGGGGCTGAGTATCAATGAGCAGTGTTTTACTGAATTTAAAACCGTGTTTGAGCAAATGGTGACAGACACACTCACTGAAGAGCATAAGCAAAGTATTTTACTTACCGATGGTGAATTACCTAATGAGTGCTTTTCGATGGAGTTTGCAAACCAGCTAAAAAATGCCGGCCCCTGGGGTCAGCAATTTCCAGAGCCAGTGTTTGAACATGTATTCGAAGTAATACAGCAGCGCATTGTCGGTGAAAAACACTTAAAACTAGTTTTAAAACATCAGTCTGGACGATTAGTTGATGGCATTGCATTTGGGGTTGATGTGCGTGCATGGCCAGATACCGAAGTGCGTTATGTGAAAGCTGCTTATCAACTCGATATAAATGAATTCCGTGGTAAATTCTCGTTACAGTTGATTATTCGAGAGCTACAAAAAGCGACATAAAAATATCGTTATAATCGACATAAAAGGCTAATAAAACGCTCGGTTTTTTGTTAAAATCGGGCGTTTTTAATATTTGTAGATAATTTACCGTATTTATTGTCGATATCGGTGCGCGGTAAATCAGCCATTTTGGAGTAATGTACATGTTTGAAGTGAATCCTGTGATTAATCAAATCAAGGAAATTCGCGAACGTACTGAACTGCTTCGGGGGTACCTTTGACTACCCTCTTAAGAAAGAGCGGTTAGAAGAAGTTAACGCAGAACTTGAAGATTCAGCAGTGTGGAATGAGCCAGAGCGAGCTCAAGCACTTGGCCGTGAAAAGTCGGCACTCGAAGCTATTGTTGAGACCATTGATAATCTAGTGTCTGGTACCGAAGATGTTGAAGGTTTAGTTGAGCTTGCTGTTGAAGCTGAAGATGAAGAAACCTTCGCTGAAGCTGAAGCTGAATTAGGCGATTTAAACGCCCAGCTTGAAAAGCTAGAGTTCCGTCGTATGTTCTCAGGCGACCATGATCAAAACGATGCTTACCTTGATTTACAATCAGGTTCTGGCGGTACTGAAGCCCAAGACTGGTGTAACATGCTACTGCGTATGTATTTACGTTGGGGTGAAGCAAAAGGCTTTAAAGTTGAACTGGTTGAAGCAACTGATGGTGATGTGGCTGGTATCAAGGGCGCAACTGTACGCTTTGTTGGCGAATATGCATACGGTTGGTTACGTACAGAAACAGGTGTTCACCGTTTAGTGCGTAAGAGCCCGTTCGACTCAAGTGGTCGTCGCCATACCTCGTTTGCATCGGCATTCGTTTACCCAGAAATCGACGATAATATCGAAATTGATATTAATCCGGCAGACTTACGTATTGACGTTTACCGCGCATCAGGCGCAGGTGGTCAGCACGTAAATACAACAGAGTCAGCGGTTCGTATTACTCACATACCAACTAACACTGTTGTACAGTGCCAAAATGAGCGTTCACAGCACAAGAATAAAGACCAAGCAATGAAGCAGTTAAAAGCGAAATTGTTTGAACTTGAAATTCAAAAACAAAATGCTGAGAAACAAAGCCAAGAAGATGCTAAATCTGACATTGGCTGGGGTAGTCAAATTCGTTCATACGTACTTGATGACTCGCGCATTAAAGACTTACGTACTGGCGTTGAAAACCGTAATACACAAGCGGTTCTTGACGGCGACTTAGATAAATTTATTGAAGCCAGCCTTAAATCTGGCCTATAACCACCAAGCTAAAAAAGAGCTAAAAAATGACTGATCAAATCCAAGACGAAAATAAGTTAATCGCTGAGCGTCGTGGCAAATTAGACGCAATCCGCGAAAATTGCCCAGCCAACGGTCATCCAAACCAATTCCGTCGTGAACATTACACGGCTGATTTGCAAGCTGAGTTTGGTGATAAATCGAAAGAAGAATTAGTTGCTGAGCAACATGTTGTATCAGTTGCAGGTCGTATTCTTGCAAAACGTGGTCCTTTCCTTGCGTTACAAGACATGAAAGGCCAAATTCAAGCGTACGCATCAAAAGACGTACAAAAAGAATTAAAAGCAAAATACGGTCAACTTGATATCGGTGACATCATCGGTGTTAAAGGCGCACTAAATAAATCAGGTAAAGGTGACCTATACGTAGAAATGACAGAGTACGAGTTACTGACAAAGTCATTACGTCCGTTACCAGAAAAATTCCATGGTTTATCTGACCAAGAAACTAAATACCGTCAACGTTATGTTGATTTAATTACGAATGATGCGACGCGTGAAACTTTCCGTATTCGCTCTAAGGTTGTTGAAGGTATCCGTCGTTTCTTAGCTGATCGTGATTTCATGGAAGTTGAAACACCGATGCTACAAGTGATCCCAGGTGGTGCGTCTGCTCGTCCATTCGTCACACACCACAATGCACTTGATATCGACATGTACTTACGTATTGCCCCTGAGCTTTACTTAAAACGTTTAGTTGTAGGTGGCTTTGAGCGTGTATTCGAAATCAACCGTAACTTCCGTAATGAAGGTTTATCAACACGTCATAACCCAGAATTCACAATGATCGAATTCTACCAAGCATACGCTGACTACATTGACCTGATGAACATTACTGAAGACATGTTACGTACTGTTGCGACAGACGTACTTGGTTCACCAATTGTGGTAAACACAACGAAAGATGAAAATGGTGAAGTTGTAGATTCAGTAGAGTACGACTTTGGACAACCTTTTGCTCGTTTAACAATGAGCGAGGCTATCCTTAAGTACAACCCAGACTTTGATGCTGCGGTATTTAATGACCCTGAAAACCATTTTGAAGAACTTAAAGCGTACGCAAAGCAAGTACACGTTAAGATCCCAGAAAACTGCGTATGGGGCCCAGGTAAGTTCTTGTGTGAAATCTTCGAAGAGACTGCTGAGCATAAGTTAATTCAACCAACTTTCATTACCGCTTACCCGTGGGAAGTGTCTCCACTTGCGCGCCGTAACGATGAAAACCCATTTGTGACTGACCGTTTTGAATTCTTCGTAGGTGGCCGTGAATTAGCAAATGGTTTCTCTGAGCTTAACGATGCACAAGATCAAGCTGAGCGTTTTGCTCGTCAAGTTGAAGAGAAAGACGCAGGTGATGATGAAGCAATGCACTACGATGAAGATTACATTCGTGCGTTAGAGTACGGCTTACCACCAACAGCGGGTGAGGGTATTGGTATTGATCGTCTAGTGATGTTATTTACTGACTCACCAACAATTAAAGACGTGATCCTATTCCCACACATGCGTCCTCAAGCTGACTAATCAGCTAAATGTTCTGAAAACGCCGCTTTTTAGCGGCGTTTTTGTTATCAGAATTTTCTGATTTTTATTGCTCTCAATTTTTATATTTAATTGTAATTAGCTGATCTAAAAGAAAATGCTGAATTATTCTTCAAACGAAGTTACTAAGTTGTAAAGTTTTTCTACTAATTCTAAGTCCGATAGTATTATTTTTACACAAGATATGACATCATTACGCCATTCTCTTCAACGTTTAAACGGACTTAATAATAATGACAAAAAAGCCTTCGCAGTCTTCAGTAGAGACAACGCCAAGCGAGCATCAACGTGAAGCTTTTTATCGTGCCTGCATCGCCGAATTCCAACAATTGGGTTATCAAGACCAATACCTAGCCGAATTAACAGATGAACTAATCCCACTGACGGGTCTTGAGCCGTTGAGTGATAAAGAAAAAACGACTAAAGGGTAAACAAAAACGAGTTGTTTTTGTGCGTTGTGGATAATCTATAACCATCTGTACGATTTTCCTTGAAAAGTGTTTGACATATTTCCTGAAGTCTTTATTATACGCCCCACAAGACGGAGAGGTGGCCGAGTGGCCGAAGGCGCTCCCCTGCTAAGGGAGTATAGGGTTTGTAGCTCTATCGAGGGTTCGAATCCCTCCTTCTCCACCATTTTTCTAAAATGGCATGTCTTGAAAGTAATATGTGTGGACGCGTAGCTCAGCTGGATAGAGTACCTGGCTACGAACCAGGCGGTCGGAGGTTCGAATCCTCCCGCGTCCGCCACTTTTTACTTTGACTCTGCATCGAGTATAAACTTGAGTCTCTTGCTAAGAGAATAAATTAGCAATGTTCAAATGTGCGTGTGGACGCGTAGCTCAGCTGGAT
>NZ_PNCZ01000070.1:0-13053 GCF_005887425.1 Pseudoalteromonas sp. S2721 | reverse complement strand
ATAGCTGATAGCTGATAGCTTGTTGGTGTTCCCCAAGTATGCGGTGCCCGGTGTCAGTCCTGAAACCTTGAGGTTTCAGGGCGGGGATCTGCGGTCTACCGTAGGCTTCTCGGTACATGCCGAGCTTGCACAATAGTAAACGAACAGAAACCCTAACATAAAATTTATCGGCTCAGGGACTTAACCAAGCTCCTGCACCCTAGGGAACACCTTCAGTATATAAGACAAGTTTCAATCCTTAAACCATAGAATAAAAAAAAGCGGATCGTTCGCGTAGTTTTTCCCCACCTTTAACTGCTTATTTACTTTTCAGATTGCTTTTTGACCTCAATCATACAATTAATTGGAGTTGCGATTTATCGAGTGGTAGCATGGCGTTACTTAGCCGAACAAAGAAAAAGTTATGAGCACGTTACCTGATTACCAACAAGCCCAATTGTTATTAGAAAAGAATGAAATTTTTGTCGCACCAGCAGAAGCCCATGGTGTGATCAGTGGTTTATTAGCCTGTGGCATCAATATCGAAGCCGACGAATACTTAGGTTTATTAAGCGATGTATTCAATGATGGCTTAGCCTTCAATAAAGATTTAAAAGCATTTTTTGCTGATGTGTATTCTCAGGTTGTTGCCAGCTTCAGCGATGAAGAATTTCAATTTGACCTATTCTTACCAAGCGACGACGAAACACTGAACGATTTAGCCAATGGCTTAGTATCTTGGGTATCGGGTTTTATGCTTGGTTTTGGTTTAAAACAAAAAGATTACGGCAAGTTATCTGCTGATGTGAAAGAAGTGATCAGCGATTTTAGTGAAATTACCCGCCTAGACACCATGTTTGAAGAGACCGAAGAAGACAGCCAAGCACTGCACGAAGTGATTGAGTATGTACGTGTTTCTGCGCTTTTATGTTTTGCTGAATTAGGCAAAGAGCCTGCAGATAAAAACCCTAAGAAGACCCTTCACTAATCAAATTACAGAGGTTTAGCATGTCGTCTATTGCAATCGATAAAGCTGAATTTAAAGCCCGCCGCGAGCGCTTGCTTGCGATGATGGATAAAAATAGCGTGGCTATAATTCCTGCGGCAGGAGAAGTAACACGTAGCCGTGATACTGAATATGCATTTCGCCAAGACAGTGACTTTTTTTACCTAACAGGGTTTAACGAACCAGATGCGGTTTTAGTGCTTTGCCCGTCGAGCGATACACCAAGTACCCTAATTTGCCGTAACAAAGACAAACTAGCTGAAATTTGGCATGGCCGTAGAATTGGCTTCGAAAAAGCTAAATCTGAGTACTTATTCGACGCAACTTGCCCACTTAGTGAACTAGATGAACAATTATTAGATTTGGTGAACGGCCAGCAGATTTTATTTTATGCACAAGGCACTTACGCAAATTTTGATGCAAAAATTTGGGATTTATTAAGCACTCTTCGCGGCGCACCTAAAAAAGGCTATAAAGCCCCACATACTATTAAAGATATTCGTGGTTTAGTGCATGAAATGCGTTTGTTTAAATCTGACGCAGAATTAAACATTATGCGTACAGCGTGCGAAATTAGTGCACAAGGCCATATTCGCGCTATGCAGTTTGCCAAACCTGGCGCAACTGAATATCAATTAGAAGCAGAGCTTCACCACCATTATGCAATGAATGGTGCCCGTCATCCTGCTTATGGCACGATTGTCGGCAGTGGCGATAACGCCAACATTTTGCACTACACACAAAATGATGCTGAGCTAAAAGATGGCGATTTAGTGTTAATTGACTCTGGCTGTGAACTTGAAGGTTATGCGGCAGATATCACACGTACTTTCCCAATCAATGGCAAGTTTAGCGAACCACAAGCGGCGCTTTACAATATTGTATTAGCAGCTCAAGAAGCAGCATTTAGCCAAGTAAAGCCGGGCGGTAGTTTATCGAAAGCGAATGAACTGGCCTCAACGGTATTAACACAAGGGCTTATTGATTTAGGCATTTTAACCGGTGAGCTTGATGAGCTAATGGCAAACCAAGCCTGCAAAGCGTTTTACATGCATGGCCTTGGTCACTGGCTTGGGTTAGATGTGCACGATGTTGGCGAATATAAGCTTGATGAAAAAGAGCGCGTATTTGAGCCGGGCATGGTGCTCACCATCGAGCCGGGTTTATATATTAGCGAAGATGCAAAAGCACCAGAGCAATATAAAGGCATCGGTATTCGTATTGAAGATAACTTACTTGTCACTGAAGATGGCCATGAAAACCTGACCATTTCGGTTCCAAAAACCATTAGTGACATTGAAGCAGTGATGCAAGCAAACAAAGGCTAGGAGCAAGCGTGGCAAAGCAGTTTGATGTTGTCATTATCGGTGGTGGAATGGCGGGTGCAAGTTGTGCACTGGGCCTAAAACAGAGCAATAAGCAGTTATCAATCGCTGTAATTGAAGCAAATGAAGTAAGCGCAGACTATCACCCAAGCTTTGATGATAGAAGCATTGCGCTGGCTCAGCAGTCTGTTCAGTACTTAAAATCAATCAATGCGTTTGATTGCCAAGCGCCATTTGCGGCAGCGATTAAAAAAGTCACTGTGTCTGATCGTGGTCATTTTGGTAAAACGCATATTGATTGCCAAGAATATGGTCATGATGCCCTTGGCTATGTGGTCGAAGTGAACCTATTTGGGCGCAGCCTTCATCAGCAACTTACGCGTACTGATGTTAGTTTGTTTTGCCCAGATACGGTTGCCAAGCTTGAATATCAAAGCGATTTTGCCAATATTACGTTGAACTCGGGCGAGCAGTTAAGCGCGAAGCTTGTGGTGATTGCCGATGGTGCTCATTCGCAAAGCCGTAAACTGGCTAATATTGAATTTAATACTCGCGCTTATCAGCAAGTGGCGATTATTGCTAACATCGAAGTGGCTGGTGGTCATCATCATCATGCCTTTGAGCGTTTTACTGAGCACGGCCCAATGGCACTGTTGCCAATGAGTAATAACCGATACTCACTGGTGTGGTGTATGGAGCCTGAGCAAATTGAGTACACTATGGCGCTTGAAGACGATGCCTTTTTAGCTGCGTTGCAAAAAGCATTTGGTTACTGCGGCGGCTCATTTAGCAAAGTGGGTATGCGCGCAAGTTATCCGCTTGTGTATGGTAAAGCAGAATCACTGAGCAGCCACCGTACAGTATTAATTGGTAATGCAGGGCACGCTATTCACCCAATTGCAGGGCAGGGCTTTAATTTAGGCCTGCGTGATGTGCAACTACTGTGTGATATGGCAAACCGAAGCGACCTTGGTGATTACGCCTTTACCCGTTATTACAGCCAAACTCGCAGTAAAGATATTACGACCGTGATGACACTCACAGACAGCCTAGTGCGTTTGTTCTCTAACTCATCACGATTGCTCGCGCTGGGTCGCAGCATTGGCCTTTTCTCAATGGATTTATTCTCCTCGTTAAAAACCCCGCTGGCAAAACAGCTTATGGGTCAGGTTAAGCAAGGTAAACGGATATGAAACAAGCACAAGTTTGTATTGTCGGTGGTGGCTGTGTTGGCCTTACGCTAGCACTTGGTTTAGCAAAAGCAGATATCAGCGTTGTGGTGATTGATGCGAGTAAAAATCAAACCTTACCGGGTGATGATTACGCACTTCGCGTGAGCGCATTGAGCCTAGCTAGTCAGGGTTTATTTGAGTCATTAAATGTATGGCCAGAGATAATTAAACAGCGTGCTACACCCTATACGTCGATGGATGTACGTGATCAAGACAGCTTTGGCAAAATTCATTTTGATCATAACGATCTCGACTTACCGCAGCTCGGTCATATCGTCGAAAACGACATTATTCGATACGCTTTAATTAGCGAACTTGAAAAGCAAAGTAATGCCACTTTATTGTTCGAAACCCGCTATCAGCAAATTCATCAAACCGACTCTGATGTGTTTATTACTCTAGAAAGCGGCGAGCCTGTGATTGCTAAATTATTAGTGGCGGCAGATGGTGCTAACTCGGCTATTCGCAAGCAGTTCAACATGCCAATTACTTTTAAAGATTATGACCATCACGCCATTGTTGCCACGGTTAAAACTGCCGATGAGCATAACAACACGGCACGCCAAGTGTTTTTACCAACCGGGCCGCTGGCGTTTTTACCCTTGCCAGATAAACATACGCACTCAATTGTTTGGTCAACAAGCCCTGAGCATTGCGACACACTTTTAGCACTTGATGATAGCCACTTTAATAAAGCGGTTATGGCAGCCCTCGATGGCCAATGTGGTTTATGTGAAGTGCAAAGTGAGCGCATGGCGTTTCCATTAAAGATGCGTTATGCCCAGCAGTGGGTGTCTGGCAAAGTGGTTTTAATGGGTGATGCAGCGCATACCATTCATCCATTAGCCGGTTTAGGCATGAACCTTGGCCTAAAAGACGCCGCTTATTTAATTGAGCTATTAAGTAATCAGCAAGGCGAGTTTGCAAGTGCACGCACGCTGCGTGATTATGAACGTACTCGTAAGCTTGATGCACAAAAGCACATAGCTATGATGCAAGGCTTAAAAGAGCTATTTTCAGGCGCTAATCCACTGAAAAAGCTTGTACGTGGTGTTGGTTTAAGCTTAGTTGATAACCTTGGCCCAATTAAACATTTGTTCGCAAAAGAAGCAATTGGTAAATAACACCTAACTAGTTGTTACTATTTAGTTTAAGCCGCAGCTAAGCAATTAGCTGCGGCTTTTTTGCACTTATATGAACGCAAAATGATAGCGCTGTCATTTTTGTTAGTGTATGATTAAATTTTTGTGATTGGTATGGAAATTAAACAGCTCTGTTGGGTTGTATACTAGTTTCCAACCAAATAAAAATAATTAAACTAAGAGAACAATTATGGAAGCAACGGTTGAGTGTGACAACAACACAAAACAAAGCATCTGGCTGCCAATGGTATTGGCCGGCTCAATGTTTTTTATCTTAGGGTGTATAACGTGGCTTAATGGTGCAATTACACCATTTTTGCAGCAAATGCTTGAGCTTTCGCCGTTACAAGCTTCGTTTATCATCTCTTCTTTTTATATTGCGGTAACAGTTGCCGGTATCCCATCGGCTATGCTGATCAAGCGCGTTGGTTATAAGAATGGTATGGCGATTGGCTGTGCGATTATGGCTTTATCGGCGCTGATGTATATTCCCGCTGCGAAACTGCAAATGATCGAAATATTCTTGTTCGCACAATTAATGATAGGTGTTGGACAAACCGTACTACAAACCGCTGTTAACCCATACGTGGTTAAAATGGGCTCTGAGAAATCAGCCGCTGTGCGCGTGTGTATCATGGGCTTATTAAACAAATTTGCGGGTGTTATTGTGCCTGTTATTTTTGCGGCTGTAGTTGTAAGCGGTGTTGTTGATGGCGCAGGTAAATTATCGCAAGAACAAAAAGACATTATGGCAAATAGCCTTATCATGCCTTATGTGTTGATTGCTGCTTTAATCATGTTATTTGCTGCCTTTGCTAAATTTGCACCATTGCCTGACTTAGTGTTTGATGAAGACGAAACATCAAACGGCAAAGGGGAAATTAAAGAAACCCTAGCACACCCTCACTTAGTTTTAGGTGTGGTGGGTATTGCGCTATACGTTGCTGTTGAAGTTATTGCCGCAGACACCATTGGCTCGTACGCATTACAAATTGGCGTTGCTGACTACTCAGTTATGACCTCTTACACCATGGCGTGTATGTTGATTGGTTACGCGATTGGTATTTTGACTATTCCACGCTTTATGAGCCAACAAACGGCATTATTAATGTCGGGTATTGCCGGTATTATCACCGTGTTGTTAGTGGTACTTGGTAGCAATGACTCGTTCATTATTTCAAACCTATTATTAGTGCCATTTGGTGGCCCACAATTACCAGACCCATTGTTATGCATTGCATTATTAGGCTTTGCTAATGCCATGGTTTGGCCTGCAATCTGGCCACTGGCTTTAGCTGGCTTAGGTCGCTTAACAGGCACTGCATCTGGCTTACTGATCATGGGCATTGCTGGTGGTGCACTTGGCCCATTATTAATCGGTTTAGGGAACGTAGCAGGCCTAGGCGCACAAGGCGCTTACATTGTGATGATCCCAAGTTATGTATTCATTTTATTCTACGCCTTAAAAGGCCATAAGATGAGAAGCTGGAAATAACCCAGCAAACTAATTTTTCAAGTTAGGCAAAGCCGCGGTACGCCCATCACCGCGGCTTTTTTGTGGGTAAACTAAAGCTAACAGCTTTCAGCCGTCAGCTATCAGATTGAAAAGTTAGCGAGTTAAAAAGAGTAAAAGGGAAAGTTAGCGAGATGGGAGTTGTAGGAGGCGTTTTAACGCCGAATTCGTAGCAGCGCGTTTACCCCGCGTAATTTACTGTTTTTTGTGGTTCAATAATTTTTTGCACAAAGAGAAGACAATGAGAAGTGAATGAGTAACCCAATAAAACTATTAGTTACTTTCCTCTAAAGCGCAGCGCCTCTTATCCTCTTTGTGAATATCCATTGAATTGCGTGATATAAAATCGCGACTACTAACTTGCTAACTCACACCCACAAAAAAGCCGTGGGATTTTCATCACACGGCTTTTGATATTTCGCTAAGTCGTTTTATTAGAACGAGTAGCTGTAACCTAGTTGTAGGGTACGTGGTTTACCTGGTTGAATACCGCCGTTTGCACGGTTTGCAACGTAGGTTTTGTCAAACAGGTTGTCTACTGTTAGGTATACTTTTTGTTTGTCGTCGATTAGGTATTTAGCTGCTAAATCCCATACAACGCGGCTGTCGATTGCATTGCGACCTGAGTCTGTTAAGTCTGCGTGAGCATCAGACACATAGCGCATTTGCGTATCGAATACGAAGCTTGAGAACTCAGCACCCATCGAAAGCGCTAATTGGTTTTCAGGCACGTATGGCATTGCATCGCCTTTTTCTACGCTACCCCAAAGATCTGATTCAAACGCATTGTCGAACTCAGAATCAGTGTAAGTGTAAGTTAAGCGAACAGGGAATGAAGCTGCTTTAGTAGCGAATACTTTTCCTGCGCTTAGCTCAAAACCAGACACAGATACTTCACCGTAGTTGTATTGGTCGCCAATATTGTCATCGCTACAACCTACAGCCGCAGTACAGTTACCGTGCATGTTTGTGTAGTCAGAGTTAAAGTAGATTACTTCACCTTGAATGCCAGCGTAATCGTAACGACCACCTAGCTCAATATTAACACTCTCTTCTTCTTCTTGATCCGCATTACCCGGTGCTGCTGGCGCGTAACCTTTTTGAATACCAGCAAGAAGCGTTAAGTTGTCGCTTACTGTGTAAGTGGCACCTAGTGACGGCACTAAGATCTCAGTGTCGTTGCTGATATCTTTTGTTAAGCCATTTTCACGACTTGGATCAGACTTAGCCCATTCAACACGTTTGATTGTGATGTCTTCGTAGCGAAGACCCGCGCTAATGACTAATGCATCAAGTGACCACTCATCTTGAATGAATAGGGTAGTTGCTTCAGCGCTATCTAAACGGTTGCTGTTTGAACCTGGAACGCCTTTTTCTGTAAGCGTCATTGATAGGTCTTGGTTAAGCGTGTACTTGTCTTCCCATTGGAAACGATCCATTTCATCTTCGTGGTAACGTGCACCAACTGTGATGTAGTGGTTGCCCGCAGGGATATGGAATTCAGTTTGTAAGCCTTTCGCTTGGTAATCACGGTTATTCGCTTTTACGCCAATACCTTCAATACCTTCGCTTGTTGGGTTTGCTTCAAACTCGCTGTATTGCTCAAGGTAGCTGCTGCTTACTTTGCTTGCTTTATACCAGTTACGGTGGAAGTCGTTTAGGTAAGCTGTAGCAAGTAGCTCGTAACCTTTACCAAAACGATATGCATAGTTGATTTGGTATGCATTGTGTTGTGTGTTCATTTCATCGTTTTGCGATGCTGCATAACGACGGTAAGGGTTTTCTTGGTAATCAGCGTCAGTTAAGCCCATGTAAGTTTCGTCAGAGCGCTCGTCTGAGTACTTTAATTTCATTTCTAGGCTGTGTGCTTCGTTATCACCAAAGTCAAAACCAAACTTTAATAAGAAATCATTCTTTTCGAAGCCAGTGTTGTCGCTACCAACTGGTAAATCTTTAAAGCCATCAGCACCGTAAGTGAATACTTCTACAAGGCCCGCAGCATTGTTTTTCTTTTTACCGAAGTAAGCATGACCTTTGTAGAAACCGTCGCTACCAAGTTCAGCATTAAGTAAACCTTTAGACCCTTCAGTTGGTAAGCTACGAGAAACTAAGTTTAAAACACCGCCTGTTGTACGTGGGCCATACTTAACAGACGCTGCACCTTTAAGTACTTCGATAGACTCCATACGACCCATAGTAGGGAAGTAGTAAGCAGAAGGCGCTGAGTAAGGTGCTGGTGCTACAAGTACACCATCTTCCATTACTGAGATTTTGTCGTTACGACCTGTACCCGTACCACGCATACCGATGTTAGGACGAAGGCCATAGCCGTCTTCTTCTTGTACATATACACCCGGTACAGCACTTAAAACACGTGAGATATCAGTATATTCAAACTTTTCTAGTTCTTGCTCATCAATAAAAGTAGCAGAGCCAGGAATATCGTTAATTGCAGATGCAGAGCCAATTACAGTGATTTGCTCGAAGTTTTTCTCTTCTTTAGTTACATCTTTTGCAAAAGCATTAGCGCTTAAAGATAAAGCGACCGCAGTCGAAAGCGTAGAAACAATAAACTTAGGTGTCATTGTGAGTCCTGTATATGTTTAGATATTTTTAACAGGCGCAATTAAAACATGTAAAAAAATGCGAATCAATCCTATTTGTAATAAAACAGGTCTGAACTGTAAGTTCATGAATTGAGGGGGTTATAAGGAATACAGTAGTATTGTATTACGATATTGAGTTTTGGTTTGGTGTTAAGTAAAACTTAATGAGTGCAGCTGTCAGCTCGTAGGTTGGTTAGAGCGAAGCGAAACCCAACTTTGGAGCAATCAGCTTTCAGCCCTCAGCTTTCAGATTGAAAAGTTAGCAAAAGTATAGGGGAAAGTTTGCGAGATACGAGTGTAGGCGTTTTAACGTCGAAAAAATGGTGATATTAGATATCAGTGGTTAGAAGTTAGATTAAAACAACAGAGCTGTAAGCTTTAAGCTATAAGTCAGATCAGCCTGCACGCAGTCTCAGTGAAATGCATACCCGTAGGCGTGAAATTTATTTCGCGCGATGCTTATCTAAACCACAGAAGCAAGATGTAGGTCGGGCTTTAGCCCGTCAATGTTAGCGATTATGTGTCGCCATAAATGACGGCTTACAGTGCTTAACTCATTAGCTAGTAGGTTGGTTAGAGCGGAGCGAAACCCAACGTTTGGAGCCGTCAGGTATCAGATTGAAAGTTTGCGAGATACGAGGAACGAGATGCGAGGTGTAGGAGGCGTTTTAACGCCGAAAAAAGTCATAGGGGAGGCGCAACTAACACTACGCTGTTAGCACCTAGCACCATTCCTACGTGATATAAAATCGTTGCTACCATCTCGCTAACTCAAACCTACTGAATCAAACTCACTTGTTTTACATACGTATCGGTTTGCAAACCAAAGTGGCCGAGAACGTAGGTGTAGGTGGCATTTTCATTCCATAATCGGCTGCTGTGAATGCCGTACACATAACAAGTTGTTCCTAGCACTAATTCGGGTTTAACACTAGGGAGAGGTTATGATCTGAGAGATAAATCTGCTAGCCTTATTTCAGCCTAACTTGTAAAAGCAGGTATTAATTTAATAGAAGTAAACCTATTAGCTTCAGCTTCAAGGCTTAAAGGAAGGGCGGCAGAGCTTTTTATAATTAAGAACGATTTATTGGACTATGAAATTAGTCCAAATGTACAGCTATCTTTATTTAATATTGCATATGCAGAGAAAGAAAAAGTTGTTTTGCAGCAGATACTGTCGCTGCATATGGAGCTGTTGATTGGGGTCAATTACCAAGTTCTTTATTGGAACTTTTTGTTGATTTAACTTATCGAGGCGACTATTCGGGAGCCACAAGAAAGTTCTTACAAAAACCACTCGCGCAAGGAGATATTAAAGCTTTGAAGCTTATATTCAGTGATCGCTCTAAGTGGAGTTCAGTGCCTTATCAGAGGTTTGCTATGAGAAGTAAGTTCGCAAGTACTTTATCGGTAAAACAATCGACAATGCAGGTTTCTCCATGAATTTTAAAACAATGGCACTATCCCTTTCTATTTTTACCAGTTTAACTTGTTCTCAGGAATCGAGTTTAGAGAAGGTTGACAATATCCAGCCGATTCAGGTAATCAAAGGTCAGTTAAAAAATGAGACTGTTACTTATTTGCGCTATAACACTGAGGTTCAACCTTGTATTACACTAAAATTGGACAGAATGGATAAACAAAAGCAGTTATGTATTTTTACCGATCAACAAGGGAATGCGGTTGATGTAAGGACTGATGTTGCTGGAGTCGACTATTTGACCCCCGCCTTTTCTGAAAGTTCTTTCACAGTGACTTTAGATCTATTTAGTTATTACTTAGATTGCCAAATTACCCTTATAAATAAATCAGTAAAAGATCCTGTGTGTAAATTTAGAGATATGGATTAAAAAAAGATTTATAAATAAAAGTAAAATATCTAGGGCTTTTCTAGCTAATGATTAGCCTTAAAATCTACCTAGTATTGCAATTCTACATATTCAACTAGCACATTTTGCTAGTAAAAACCTAATAATTTGTACTTAAAAAACACAAAAGTTAAATTAATGTAAATTAAATCTTGCTTTTGTACCTGTTTGGTCTATGTTTTTGGTCGGAGGTCACTCCTCCAACCTGATAGATAAAATGACAATCAACAGGAACACACATGAAAATAAAAACACTCTCACTAGTGCCAGCTTTAATGTTGGCAGCGGGTATCAGCCACAGTGCTTTTGCTGCGCAAGGAGTCGCATTTGTGCACGGTACAGGCCAGCAAAGCGATGCGTATAATGACTATTGGACAGGCAGTTTTGTCGACACGGTTCGTCAAGGTTTACCAAATAATAGTAATTACACGGTCATTAATTGTGACTTTGATCAATACATGTGGGCAGACGCGGCATCTGGCTGTTTAGCAGGGCAGCTCACTACATTTATCAATAATAAAAACATCACAGATTTAACTCTGATCACCCATTCTAACGGTGGCAATGTGGTGCGTTGGATTTTATCTAACCCAACATGGGATAGCCGTTATCCAAATATTATTAGCAAAGTCACGCGTACCATTGCTCTGGCTCCTTCAAGTGGTGGCACGCCGTTGGCTGATGCGGTTATTGCGGGTAATTCGTTTGAGCAAAGCTTGGGTTGGCTTTTAGGCTACGGCAGCGATGCAGTAAAACAACAGCAAGTATCCTGGATGGAATCGTATAACGCACAGTGGCTGTATGGCACACCGAACCGCCCAAGTTTACCGTCTCGATTCGAAACCGTGGTGGGCAGTGATGTTGAATCAGCGGTATGGGATAGCGACAGCTATTGTGGCGGTTATCAAAATCAAGTGGGCCTTGAAGTAACACAAAACTGGTTAGACAGCTGTTCAGATGGCTTTTTAAATTGCAGTTCTCAGTCGTTAGCTGGGGTGGTGTGGTTTACCGATAAATCACGAACCCAAGGTGGTGAGCCTTTGAGTCATCAGCAAAGTCGACGTAACTGTTTTGGCTTGCCAAACATGCTTAAAAACCGAATTTAGGAGCTCGCTATGATTAATAAGTTAACCACAATTGCAGCTGCAATAGTGCTTGTAAGCACAGCCGCAAATGCTAATGAGCAAACGGTTTATCAATTTCCTCAAGTTCAACCAGCATCAAGCGCTCAACTACAAACACTTGAAAAAAACAGTGTTGAATATTGGCAGAAGGTTTCGGGTAAAGAGCTTAAGCGCGGCGTGCCTGTCTTTGTTAACCAAGCTGATAACTTTATTCGCATTGCACCAAAAGCACGCTTTGATAGCGGCGAAGTATTTAAGCCTCATGGCTTACAGCTAGATAAACTGTCGGTGCGAGATGACAACTTTAGACAAATGCCAATGCAAGCCATGGTTGCACGTGAGCAAATGGAAAATGCAGGATTTAGCGATGGCAGTGTTGGCTTAAAGCTAGGTCAGGTAAATGGCAAAGCAATGTTAAGAACAAGCCAAGCGCTTAACGATAATGACACCTACTTGCTGCATGTGATTGAAAAAGGCTCGAGCAATGCTTTGCATGCTAAATCGCAATTTAAAGTGAAAGATCAGCAACAGCGTGTTGCTATGCAGCTTAGTATGGGTAAAAAGCGCTTTAAAGATAGTGATGTGAAGTTAACGCTTTCAAGCCCTGATGGCGAAAAACTAGATGTACGTTACGAAAATGGTGAAGCAGTATTCAATTACCCGCTTGAAACCTTAGGCGCAATAAATGGTTACTACGAGCTTGAGGCCAGTGTAGATACTAAAGTGAATGGCCAAACGGTAAAACGCTCTATAAAAATGCCGTTTGTACATAGTTCACAAACCATCAGTATGGATAAAGCCAAAGTAACTGCGCTTGGCAATAACAAATACCAAGCCAAGGTGCCAGTGCAAGTGACCGACTCAGGCCGCTATGCCATTCGTGCAACCTTAACTGGCAAAGGTAATAAAGGTGAGCGCATCAAACTGGCGACGGTTGAAGTAGCAAAACAGATTGATAACTATGATAGTTTCACCATGCCTTTTGCTGTCACTCAAGTAGCCAAAGCCCCATATGAGCTGGTGGATATTGAGCTTACCGACCAAACGCGAATGTTAAAGTTTGCGGGGGAGTAAAGGGTAGCTATTATCGTATGTTGGGTGGAGCTAAGCGAAGCCCAACAAGTTAGCGAGTTGCTAGGGGAAGGAGCTATCAGCTTTCAGCCGTCAGCTATCAGACGAAAAAGTTTGCGAGATACGAGTTTAGGCGTTTTTTCGCCGAACCCTGTGGTTCAATTTGTTTTTCACAAAGAGAAAAGAA
>NZ_PNCZ01000007.1:0-84463 GCF_005887425.1 Pseudoalteromonas sp. S2721 | reverse complement strand
AAAACTCTTCAGGTCGATTACAATACCGCCATCTAAAAGGCAGCTGCCTTTATCTGCAAGCAAATAGAGTGGATTTTCTTCTTCATGGCAATCAAACTTGCAATTAATGGTTTTGGTCGAATTGGGCGCAACATCGTCCGTGCTCTGTATGAGTCTGGGCTTGAAGATCAAATCAAAATTGTCGCTATTAACGAATTAGCCGACCCTAAGGGCATTGCCCATCTCCTTAAATACGATACATCTCATGGCCGCTTTTCATTTCCAGTTAATCTTGGCGAAGATACTTTAACGGTTGCTAACGACTCTATAGCCTTATTTGCAGAAGAAAACCCTGCAGAACTGCCATGGCAAACGCTTGATGTTGATGTGGTTCTTGAATGTACTGGGGTGTATCACTCTCGTGAACATGCAGAACTACACTTAGCTGCTGGTGCAAAAAAAGTATTGTTTTCGCAGCCTGCAGATGCTGATGTCGATGCCACAATTGTGTATGGTATTAACGATGATGAGCTAAAAGCTGAACATACGATTGTTTCAAACGGTTCATGTACCACAAACTGTATTGTGCCAGTGATTAAAGTGCTGGATGACGCATTTTCGATTGAATCTGGGGCTATTACAACGATTCATGCCTCGATGCATGATCAGCAAGTGATTGATGCGTATCATCATGATTTACGCCGCACTCGTGCTGCAAGCCAATCTATTATTCCGGTAGATACAAAGCTTGCTCGTGGTATTGAGCGTATTTTGCCTAAGTTTCATAGTCGCTTTGAAGCCATTGCTGTTAGGGTACCCACTATCAACGTGACGGCGATGGATTTAAGTGTAACAGTGAATACCGATGTGAATTTAGCGACTGTCAATCAAGCACTTAAGTTAGCTGCAAAAGACCGCCTTGACGGTATTTTAAGTTACACTGAAGAGCCATTGGTATCGGTAGATTTTAATCATGACCCACATTCTTGTATCATAGATGGCACTCAGACACGTGTTAGTCATAAACGACTGATAAAGTTGTTAGTGTGGTGCGATAATGAGTGGGGCTTTGCGAATCGTATGCTCGACACTGCGCGTGCGATGATGGCTGTAAGCCAATAATTTATAAATATAATATTAGTATCGTTAACTAAGGAGAAGTCCATGTCGGTCATTAAAATGGCAGATTTAGATTTAAACGGCAAACGCGTGTTAATTCGTGAAGATTTAAATGTGCCTGTAAAAGAAGGTAAAGTGACCTCTGATGCGCGTATTCGTGCAGCATTACCAACTATCAAATTAGCGTTAGAAAAAGGCGCTAAAGTAATGGTGATGTCACACCTTGGCCGCCCTACGGAAGGGGAATATGATGAAGCGTTTTCACTTGCCCCTGTGGTTAATTATTTAAATGATGCCCTTGAGCAAACAGTTCGTCTTGAAAAAGACTACCTAGAAGGCGTAGACGTTGCTGATAACGAAGTGGTTGTTTTCGAAAACGTGCGTTTTAACGCTGGCGAAAAGAAAAACGACGAAGCATTGTCTAAAAAACTAGCTGCATTATGTGATGTTTACGTAATGGACGCATTTGGTACGGCTCACCGTGCACAAGCATCGACTCACGGTGTGGGTTTATTTGCTGATGTTGCATGTGCAGGTCCACTACTTGCGGCAGAGTTAGACGCACTAGGTAAAGCGCTTGATAACCCAGCTCGTCCTTTAGTTGCTATCGTTGGTGGCTCTAAAGTATCGACTAAGTTAACTGTACTTGATTCACTTTCTAAAGTGGTTGACCAACTTGTAACAGGTGGTGGTATCGCTAATACCTTCATCGCAGCAGCAGGTCACCCAGTAGGTAAGTCTTTATTTGAAGCTGATTTAATTGATGAAGCAAATAAATTAAGTGCGGCAGCAAAAGCTAATAACGGTGAAATCCCGGTACCAACTGATGTTGTTGTAGGTAATGAGTTCTCAGAATCTGCAGTGGCAACACTAAAAGATGTGAATGAAGTAACAGACGAAGACATGATCTTCGATATTGGTCCTGATACAGCAAACCAATTAGCAAAACTCATTGCTAATGCAGGCACCGTTGTATGGAATGGTCCAGTAGGTGTATTTGAATTTGACCAATTTGGCAACGGCACACGTGCTATTGCTGATGCGATTGCTAACTCAAGTGCATTCTCGATTGCTGGTGGCGGTGATACGCTTGCAGCGATTGATAAATACGGCATTGCCGATAAAGTTTCTTACATTTCAACCGGTGGTGGTGCTTTCCTTGAATTTTTAGAAGGGAAAAAATTACCAGCAGTTGCTATGCTTGAAGAACGTGCTAAGTAATTAGTGCGTATGCCAGCGTAGTTATTAGGTAATTACGCTGGTTTAGCTGTTAATAAAATACCTCTCACCCTCGTTTTATTTACAGCTGTTACGGTAGGCGCGAGCTTTTCGTGATGCAGTGATGCATCAAAAAATAACTTATCCGTTCAAACTAGATAGTAGGAAACTACTGTCGATACAATTTGGAGAATACCAAATGGCTTTAATCAGTATGCGACAACTTCTTGATCATGCAGCTGAAAATGGTTACGGCGTACCTGCTTTTAACGTTAATAACCAAGAGCAAATGCGCGCAATTATGGAAGCGGCTGACAAAACAAACAGCCCGGTAATTGTACAAGGTTCAGCAGGCGCGCGTGCCTATGCTGGTGCCCCTTTTATTCGTCATATGATTTTAGCTGCCGTTGAAGAATGGCCACATATTCCAGTCGTAATGCACCAAGACCACGGTACTTCACCAGGTGTATGTCAGCGTTCAATCCAGTTAGGCTTTTCATCAGTTATGATGGATGGCTCATTAATGTCTGATGGTAAAACTCCTTCAAGTTATGAATACAATGTTGATGTTACTCGTCAAACTGTTGAAATGGCACATGCTTGTGGTGTGTCTGTAGAAGGCGAGTTAGGTGTTTTAGGTTCACTTGAAACAGGTGAAGCAGGTGAAGAGGACGGCGTGGGTGCAGAAGGTAAATTATCTACTGATCAAATGCTAACAGATCCTGAAGAAGCCGCTGATTTCGTTCGTAAAACTCAAGTTGATGCACTTGCTATTGCTTGTGGTACATCACATGGTGCGTACAAATTCACGCGTCCACCAACAGACGATATCTTAGCGATTGATCGCATCAAAGAGATCCACGCGCGTATTCCTAACACGCACTTGGTAATGCATGGTTCGTCTTCAGTGCCACAAGAGTGGTTAGAAGTGATCAACCAATACGGTGGTGAAATCCCTGAAACCTATGGTGTGCCAGTAGAGCAAATCATCGAAGGTATTAAATACGGTGTTCGTAAAGTAAATATCGATACCGATCTTCGTTTAGCATCTACAGGTGCAATTCGTCGCCACTTAGCTTTAAACCCAGCTAACTTCGATCCACGTAAATACTTAGCTGAAGCAACGAAAGCAATGACTGAGATCTGTGTTGCTCGCTACGAAGCGTTTGGTACGGCAGGCCAAGCTGGTAAGATCAAGCCTATCTCTTTAGATGATATGCACCTTAAATACTTATCGGGTGAACTTGATCCACAAATCAAGTAATTGATAATAAGTTGAAAAAGCCGGCTTGCATGCCGGTTTTTTATTGCCTTGATCAAGACGGATCAGCGATTTACTTACTCGTGTTTTTCAGGATCAGTGTTTTACTAACCTTCGCTTTCACGGATCATTATTTTACTAGTTTCGCACTGATCATATGCTTTTCTTTGCTCAGCTTTTAAACTAAATACTGATCCCCTTAACATTAAATCAACAAGTTATCTTATTCTCTAAGTAAAATACTGATCTCAGGCTGATCAACTTAGTAAAAACCTGATCCTGATCTGATTTGGTTAGTAGATCAGTGATCCGTGATTTTTGTGTGAAATATAGCCACCTTGCCTTGACCAAAAGCCCTTTATGTTCGATTTTTAAGTTACTGCTTAAATTAAGGATCGCTACCATGAACAAACCTGCCATGATGTTGTCGAGCTTTGCAATGTGCTTTATTTCTTTTCATAGTGTTGCCGAAGCTGTAGATGTGTATGGTCGGGCCCATTTAGGGGTTGCTAATAGCGACACTGGCGATGGCAGCGAAACGTCTATTGAGAGCTACAGTTCACGTATGGGTATTAAAGGCAGTGGTGAAATAAGTGATGGATTAAAAGCTGTATATAAGTTTGAATTTGCAGTAAATGCGGCTGATCAAGATAGCGATGGTAAAACAGAAGAGAATATTACCGCTCGAAACCAATATGTTGGTCTTCAAGGCAGTTATGGGCAGGTAGTACTTGGTCGACATGATACAGCGTTAAAAGTATCGCAGGGTAAAATTGATTTAATGAACGACTTTAATGGTGATGTTAAAGCCTTATTTAATGGCGAAAATCGCCTTGGCGATGTGGTTCATTATAGCTCGCCAATTGTCGGCAATATGCAATTTGTGGTCACCTATATTGCTGAAGATAATTCTAAACAAGATGAAGAAACCGGCGTTTCTACGGCCTTTATGTATGGTGATAGTAAATTTAAAAGAGCGCCTTACTTTGTCAGTGTTGCCCACGACAGTAAAGTAGCCGGTTATGATACAACACGGTTTACGGCGCAAGGTAAATTAGGTGATTTAACCTTAGGTGGTATGTATCAACAAAGCGAAAAAATAGCTGGTTCTGATAAAGAAGATGGCTTTTTGGTAAGTGCATCCTACAAAATAGATAAATATAAGTTATTGGCGCAATACCAAGATACTGATGGTAACTTCGGTAAGTTAAAAGATTCGGGGAGTGGTACCTCTGTTGGCGTTGAACGAAGCCTGTCAAAACAAGCACGTATGTACATGTGGTATACGCAGTTTTCACTAGATAATAATGCTGATGAAGATCACTTGGCAGTCACTTTAAGGTATGACTTTTAATCCGAAATTTACTATTAAAGCGTAAAAAATGGCTATTTTTGCATTGATTTTTTTGCGCTTTTTGAATTACTCGTTAGACTTTCATAAAAATGTCATACTTAGTCATAATAATGAAACCAGTTCGCTAACGAAAGAGATAAATTGGAATGTCACGTAAAGTACTAGTCGTCGATGACGAAGCGCCTATCAGAGAGATGCTGGTTTTTGTTCTAGAGCAAAATGGTTTTCAAGCAATTGAAGCAGAAGATTATGACTCTGCAATTGAAGCTATGGTAGAACCATACCCAGATATGGTTTTATTAGATTGGATGTTACCAGGTGGTAGCGGTATTCAAATTGCGAAAAAATTTAAGCAAAACGAATACACTCGTCAAATTCCTATCATCATGCTAACAGCTCGCGGTGAAGAAGAAGACAAAGTACGCGGTCTTGAAGTAGGTGCTGATGATTACGTAACAAAACCATTTTCTCCTAAAGAATTAATGGCGCGCATTAAAGCGGTTATTCGCCGTGTTTCACCAACCTCATTAGAAGAAGCCATTGAAGTTCATGGTTTACGCCTTGATCCAATCTCACACCGTGTAACATCAGAAGGGAGTGAATTAGATATGGGTCCTACTGAATTTAGATTACTCCATTTCTTCATGACGCATCCAGAACGTGTTTACAGCCGTGAACAATTACTTGATCATGTATGGGGAACAAATGTATATGTAGAAGACCGTACAGTTGATGTACATATTCGTCGTCTACGTAAAGCGATTGCACCATTAGGGCATGACCGTTTAGTACAAACCGTTCGCGGTGCAGGCTATCGTTTTTCAAGTAAATTATAAGTGTCATAGCAATGACCTTAACAAGCTAATTTACATACTTAAGGTAAAGTGAGTGTATGTATCGAGTAGTGAATAAACAGGCGTTAGCAAAACGCCTGTTTATGTATTTCTTACCTTTGTTATTAGTTGGCGTACTTGTAGGTGCGCCTTTTTTGCTTTTATTTTTAGGCTCTTTTGCACTGCTAATTTGGCATTATCATCAATTATATCGCCTCAGCGATTGGCTTCTTAATCAACGTAGTTTCAACCCACCCGAAGGGGAGGGAGCGTGGGAGCAAGTCTTTGAAGGGATCTATCACTTACAACATCGAAACCGTAAAAAACGTAATGAACTTGCAGACTTAATACGCCGCTTTCGTGATGGCGCCGAGGCTGTGCCTGATGCGGTAGTGGTTTTACAAAAAGATCTCAGCATCATTTGGTGTAACCAATTGGCTTTAAAGGTTTTAGGGTTACAGTGGCCTACCGATCATGGGCAACGCTTAGATAATCTTATTCGCGATCCTAAGTTTGCAAAGTACATGCATAAAGCCTGTTTCGATGAACCGCTCGAGCTTGATGGTGGCCACAGCTACGATCAAACCTTAGAGTTTCGTGTTATGCCCTATGCAAGTTCACAGTTGATGATGGTGGTGCGTGATGTTACTCGCTTAAAGCAACTTGAGCAGATGCGTAAAGATTTTGTGGCCAATGTTTCTCATGAGCTGAGAACACCACTTACAGTGGTAACCGGTTACTTAGAAATGCTTGATTCAGATAGCTTACCACCTCCTGCTATGTGGCAAAAAGCGCAAACTACCATGCTTGAACAATGTAAGCGCATGGACAGTCTGGTTAATCAATTATTATCGTTGTCGCGTATTGAGGGAGCACGTCGTCAAGATAACGATAAGCCTGTCAATGTGCCGCAGCTACTTACCTATATTCAAACCGAAGCACAGTCATTAAACCAAGATAAAGGCCATGAGCTTATTTTTAATGTTGATGCGAGTTTAGACATTAAAGGGGCTGAAGACGAATTACGAAGTGCCTTTTCTAACCTTGTTTTTAATGCCATTCATTACACCAAGCCCGGTGGCAAGATTGTGGTTGATTGGCAGCTTAAAAATAACCAAGCCGCGTTTAGTGTGACCGATAATGGTGATGGTATTGCTGCTGAACATATTAACCGTTTAACGGAACGTTTTTATCGTGTTGATAAAGCGCGTAGCCGCACTACAGGTGGGTCAGGATTAGGTTTAGCGATTACAAAACATGTACTTACAAGGCATGACAGTCGTTTAGATATCAGCAGTAAATTAGGCCAAGGCTCGACCTTTGCGTTTGCATTTGGTAGCGAAAAAGTCGTGCGTTTAACAGATAATATTAAAAAAACTGCAAAGTCATAAAAATGTCATTTAAGGGTAATCTAACTGTCATCTAGTGTCATTAGAGTAGACCGCAGTTAGGAAATGGGACGAACAAATCGGAGTAACCCCTATGAAATTCAAAAATCTCGTTGCCGCAATGGGTGTGGCTGTAACAACATTTGTATCAGCACAAGCAGCTGCAGTTGATAAAGATATGCCTGAGTACACTAAAGTAAGTGGTATCTCTGGTAACTTCTCATCTGTAGGTTCTGACACGCTTGCAAACATGATGACGTTCTGGGCAGAAGAGTACAAGCGCTTCTATCCAAACGTAAACATTCAAATCCAAGCAGCGGGTTCTTCAACTGCTCCTCCAGCATTAACTGAAGGGACAGCAAACTTCGGCCCAATGAGCCGTCGTATGAAGTCAAAAGAAATTGAAGCATTCGAAAAGCGTTACGGCTACAAGCCAACTGAAGTACGCGTTGCAATCGATGCTCTTGCTGTATTCGTACACAAAGATAACCCAATCAAAGGTTTACGTATTGACCAAGTTGATGCGATTTTCTCTTCAACACGTAAATGTGGTGCTGATGCACAGGTTAATCGTTGGAGCGAAGTAGGTCTTGAGGGCGATTGGGCAGCAAAAGATATCCAGCTTTACGGTCGTAACTCAGTATCGGGTACTTACGGTTACTTCAAGAAGAAAGCACTTTGTAAAGGTGACTTCCGTAACAACGTAAACGAACAACCTGGTTCTGCATCTGTAGTACAGTCAATCTCTTCTTCAGTGAACGCGATTGGTTACTCAGGTATCGGTTATAAAACATCAGGTGTACGTACGGTTCCACTTTCTAAGAAAGGCGACAACTTTGTTGATGCAACATTAGAAAACGTAGCAACAGGTAAATACCCACTATCTCGTTTCTTATACGTTTACGTGAACAAGCACCCTAACAAGCCGCTTTCACCAATCGATGCAGAGTTCTTAAAAATGGTTCTTTCTGTAGACGGTCAAAAAATTGTTGAGAAAGATGGTTATGTGCCACTTTCAGGTAAAATGGCAATGGCTGAACTTAAAAAGCTAGGCCTTCTGTAACAACCATACAGACATAGACGAAAAAACCGCTCAGTGAGCGGTTTTTTTTCGTTTAGCTTTTAGCAAATAATTTTGCCTTAATGCGTTGCTGAGCAAGACGTACTTGCTTACGCTTTTTACCCGAGGGAGCCTTAAAGCTTTGAATTGGCATTACCGTTGGGTATTCATTAGGTAGTGCAGGTACACTAAAGTCAGCGTGCTCATCCTTAGGTAAACCAATTTCTTGTTGATGTACACGAAGTGCCGCTAAGGTATCATCGTTTTCAACTTCACTTGGACATAAGAATAAGCCCATTTTACGCATTTTCACACCTAAGCCGATGCTGCTTGAGTAACGTACAATTGGCGCTGCTAAAATAAGGCCCACTAAAATAGGTGATAACCACCAAAAGAAGGTCGGTGTGTAATAGTAAGCAACCGAGCCCCAAATAATCGCGGTAATAGTCGAAAATAACGTATAACCAATCGCTTCCTTCCACGGTACCATTCTACCTTCACGAGGCTGTGCATCCCAGCTCACTTTTTTACCTAAAAATACGCACACGACAAAATAGCTATGAAACACCATCATTAGCGGCGCAATTACAATGGCAAAAACCGTTTCGATGAGTGAACCTGCAATTAGCTTCATCGTGCCACCAAAGGCTTTATTACGGTGTACTAAAGTCACAATAATACCCATTAATTTGGGTAGTAACAGTAATACGGCAGTAATGAATAACAACGAATCAATTAGATCCGTTTTGGCAATTTGCCAGGTTGGGAAAAGCTGATAAGCATGGTTAAAGTATACGTCGCTATTAAGAGCACGAGTCACTGCATCTAAGGTACTTAATGCCAGCATAGATAACCAAATTAACGATGAAATATACGCTGTGGCACCAAATAAAAAGTGCATTTTACTCATTAGCTTAAGGCCAGATTTAGGCAATAAACCTAAATGCTGGATATTTCCTTGCACCCATCGTCTATCTCGAATTGCGTAATCGAGAATGTTACTTGGCACTTCTTCGTAGCTACCTTCAACATCACTCAGCAGTAACACATCCCAGCCACTACGGTGTAGCAGTGAGGCTTCAACAAAGTCATGACTTAAGATTTCACCGCCAAATGGGGCATTGCCTTTTAAAACTGGCAGGCCGCAGCATTTTGTAAATGCTTCAACGCGAATAATTGCATTGTGACCCCAGTAGTTTGCTTGGTTTGTTTGCCAAAAAGCAGAACCAGTTGCCAACATTGGGCTATATAAAATCGATGCAAACTGTAAAAAGCGACCAAAAAACGTGTCTTGGCGAACCGGAATAGGGATCGTCTGGATCAAACCTGATTTTGGATTGCTGATCATGCTAGAAGTCAGTTCAAGCATACATTGACCCGTCATAATGCTATCGGCATCAAGCACAATCATATGATCGTATTGGCTGCCCCAACGTTCACAAAAATCAGTTAAGTTACCTACTTTACGGTGTTTATTGTCTTCACGGCGACGATAAAAAGTATGCGCAGCTAATTCACCTAAACGCTTAGTGAGAGCATTCCATGCTTTTAGTTCATTACGTGCGATTTCAGGGTCTTGCGTATCACTAAGTAAGTAAAAATCGTAGTGTGGCATTTGTCCTGTTTTGGCCAGCGAGCGAAGACTAACCTCAAAACCGGCAATTACACGCTCTGTATCTTCGTTGTAGATAGGCATAACAATGGCTGTTTTCGTTTGGCTCAAGGCATGCTGATTAATCTCGATTGGCTTTTGACGTTTTAAGGTCAACGGGTCAATACGAAATAATTGCAAGATAAAGCCCATACAGCCACTACAAAAGGCTGTAACAATCCACGCGAAGGTAACTGTAAATAATGCCAGTAAAGCGTACTCAAGCGGTGTCATGCCGTTAGAATTTAAAATATCGAACATGATCCACACGCCATAGGCGGTAATGCTGAGCGCTAGGCTCGAAAAAAGCCAAGCGCGGGTTTTCTTAAATGGCATTGCTGTTGCTTCTAACGCTTTACTATTGGACGTCGTTTGGATACCAGACATAGCTCCATACCTCGCTGATTTCTTTATCACGTAGTTTTAACGATAAGCGCATATCAACTGGCTTATCTCCCTCTGGCGCCACTTTAAAGGCTACGCGCCATCCTTGATTGTTTGGTAACTGCTGTACCGTTTTATCGCTTATTTGCCCAGCAGAGAGTGTAAGATCCGCTTGCATGGCAAAATTAGCTGATAGTTGATTAATGGTTTCGCCACTAAAATCAACGGTAAATTGGCGGTGGCTTTTTGGTGGTGGATTGTCTTCACCAGGTAATGCTGCACTACCAATTCGAGTTCTTAACACACTCGCTTTATCTTGAGTTGCAAGCGTGGCATTGAAAGTCGAAAGCTTGTAACTAAAGCTTAAGCTGTCACCGGCTTTCATTGGCTGCTCTGGCACCCAGTAGCTAACAATATTGTCGTTGGTTTCTGTATCTGTTGGGATCTCTACTAACTCAACGCGCCCTTTACCCCAATTACCTTCTGGCTCAATCCACATACTCGGACGGTTGTGATAATGTGCTTCGGTATCAAGGTAGTTATTAAAGTCACGGTCTCGCTGTGCAAGACCAAAGCCTTTCGGGTTCTCGTAGCTAAACGAAGTGACACTTAGCTTCTTCGGGTTATTCAGTGCGCGCCAAACCCATTGACCTTGTTCTGATTGCATTAGAAGGCCGTCAGAGTCATGTACTTCAGGGCGGTAGTCGTCGAAGAACTTTGTACTGTTTTCACCGTGGTAGAACATACTTGTTAGCGGGGCAATACCAAGCTTTTTGATGTCTTTGCGGGCGAAAATTTGCATTTGAGTTTTCACTTCAGTGTTGGTCGAAGGTGTTAATTCAAAACGATAGGCGCCCGACACAGATGGGCTATCTAATAATGCGTAGAGCACGATAGTGGTATCTTCGGGTGCTGGTTTTACTAACCAGAACTCTTTGAATACAGGGAATTCTTCACCTGAACTAAGAGCAGTATCCACCGCAAGCCCTCGAGCTGACAGACCATATACTTGGTGCGGACCAACTAAACGAAAATATGAAGCACCTTGGAACACAGCCACTTCATCTTTGTACTGGTTGTTGTTCAGTGGAAAATGCAAACGAAAACCTGCATGGCCAAGTTGGGTATTGGCAATCGCGGTACTGATCTCTTGCTCTAACGGGGCAGCAGTTGCATCATAACGATAGTAATCTGTTTTAAAAGGTAAACTTTTTACTTCAGCGTTTTGTTCAAGAGTATTAATTGCAACCGGTGAACGATATAAAAAGCCTGGGTGGAACAACTGCACTTCATAAAGGCTTTGATCTTTCCAAATTGCTTGCTCAGTACGAAAACGGATTGCACGGTAGTCTTGGTAATTGATGCTTGTGAGCGCCTCAAGTTCAAGATCTTTCGGGGCTACATAAGGCTCTGAAGCGAGTTTTTTAGCACGCGCAGTGATAACATCAAATAGCTTTTCTTGGGGAATAGTGATCATCTCAGGCTTAAGCTCAACAGCAGCCTTTTCCTTTGAGGCCAGTTTTTCATTTTCGGCTGCTTGAACTTTAACGGCTGTTTGTTCTGTTTTAGTTACGTTTGATTGCTCTTGTTCTTCAATTGCGTATGTATGACCTGCGCTCATGGCTAATAATACGCCCAATAAGGTCTTCTTTTTAGCAGCACTGAAGAGCTTGGTTCGAGTTTCTGGTCTCATTCAATTTTCCTTTAGCCGTAAATCACGTTAATTCATTCATATCCCTTAGCAATTACTGAACCCAAAATAAAAACTAATAATCTCAATGACTTTGAGTTGGTGCAGTTAAATGCGAAGAGTAAAATTTTGAAATTAGTGAGAAACAATTACATGGTTGCAGTTGTTTATTCGTCACCAATATAGAGAAGTTTAATGAACGAAAGCTTGCCCTAATATGAATAGATTAAAGGGTAAACAAAAATATGAACAAAATTACCAGAGGCTTAATTATGGAAATGAAATTGTAATCGAGAAGAGAAGTGCAGGCACCGAACAGGTTTCAGTGCCCTAATAAGCGAGCTAAAAGTAAGTATTATTTAACTTCACCTAATTTTTCGGCATTAGCTTTACATTGATTATAAGCTTCAATGCACTTGTTACTACACACCTTATGAACTAAGCCATCAGCAGTGCTTTGTTGTTCACAGCTTGCCTCGCATTGGTAGTTTTGTTGAGCGCATTGTTGCATTTCTGGGTTTTCAATTTTATTTGAGCAAGCAGACAGTAATGTCATAGCAAATAATGTTGCTGCAATTGCAGGTAGTTTTTTCATGCTTATCCCTAGTTTATGTCTTTTCTTTGCAATCCATCTTACCCAGATTATTGCTATTTAATCCAGCTCAACTTGTAAATTGTCAATTAAACGTACTGAGCCCAAATAAGCAGCAGCTAAAATAACAAGTTGTTTATCAGCCGTTGTTGCAGGCTTTAATGTTGAGCGCTCTGCTACCGCATAATAGTCAGGTTTAAGGCCTGCACTTTCAAGCTGTGCTTTTGCATCAGCCTCAAGTGTAGCAATGTCTGCATTGCCTTGCTTCAGTGCTGTTGCTGTATTATTTAACGTGGCAAACAGTACTTTTGCAGTGTCTTTTTGCTCATCAGATAAATAGCCATTACGAGAGCTCATTGCTAACCCAGAGATTTCACGGCAAGTAGGTACGCCAATTATCTCTACAGGGATAGATAAATCGCGTGTCATGGTTTTAATCACTTGCAGCTGCTGAAAGTCTTTTTCGCCAAAACAGGCAAAATCAGGCTGTACTAAATTAAATAACTTAGTGACAACGGTTGCGACGCCTTTGAAGTGACTAGGGCGCGAGCCGCCACAGTAACCCATAGAAACACCCGGCACATCGACAAAGCTTTGCTCGCCTAAACCATTTGGGTAAATCGTTTCAACGGATGGTGTAAACACGATATCAGTACCGAGTTCAGCTAAACCTTGTTTATCTTCGTTAAGTGTACGTGGGTAGCTATCAAGATCTTCGTTAGCCCCAAACTGCATTGGGTTCACAAAGATACTCACAACCACTTTATCAGCCAAGGTTTTGGCTTTTTCAACCAGTGAAAAGTGACCTTGGTGTAAATTGCCCATAGTAGGCACTAGTGCAATGCTCAGGCCTGCTTGACGCCAAGCTTTGATTTGGCTGCGTAACGATTTGATTTCAGTGATTGATTGCATTTATTTAAACTCGTGTTCGGTACTTGGGAAAGCACCACTTTTTACATCTTCACAATACTTTTGCACTGCTGCTGGCATATTGCCGGTTTCTAATAAAAAATTCTTTGAAAACTTAGGAATATAGCCTGCTGAAATACCAACTAAGTCGTGCATAACTAAGATTTGCCCATCAGTTTGATTACCTGCACCAATACCAATGGTAGGAATGTTCAGCTCATCAGTAATACGTTTAGCAAGCTCGCTTGGAATACATTCTAAAACAAGTAACTGCGCACCTGCCGCCTCAAGTGCTTTCGCATCGCTAACCATTTTATCGGCTTGAGATTGCTCACGACCTTGAATTTTAAAGCCACCAAATACATGCACTGACTGAGGTGTTAAGCCTAGGTGGCCACATACTGGAATACCTTGTTGGGTCATCGCACGAATGCTGTCGTGCAGCCATTCGCCACCTTCAAGCTTGATCATGTTTGCCCCAGCACGCATCAGCTCTGCAGCATTTTTACAGGCATCAGTTGGGTTGGCATAGGTCATAAAGGGTAAGTCAGCAATTACAAATAATTCACGGCTACCTGCTCGTACGCAGCGTGTATGATAAGCAATCTCTGTGTTGGTTACTGCTAATGTGTCATCAGCACCTTGCAATACCATACCTAAAGAGTCACCAACTAAAATCACCTCGACGCCATTATCATGAAACAATTTAGCAAAACTGGCATCGTAAGCTGTTAATGCGGTGATTTTTTGTTGTTCTTGTTTCATTTTATTCAAGGTTGAAACGGTGATTTTAGACATAATTTCCTCTAAGGCTTAGCCTTGGTTGATTACTGCTGAGGGAGTTGTTGTAAATCGTTTAAAGGCAACGTTTTTGTTATATCAGCAAGTGATTGATTATTCGGTAGTACAAGTGTTGGTGCAATTTCCAACAAGGGGTAAACAACAAACTCTCGCTCTGTTAGGCCATAATGAGGCACGGTTAAGCGAGGGGTGTCTATTACGTCATTACCGAACAATAAAATATCTATATCAAGGGTACGCGGACCCCAGCGCTGTTCTTTTCTAACACGGCCATGCTCAAGCTCAATGGCTTGCGTTAAATCAAGCAACTGCTCTGGCATAAGTGCAGTTTTAACACATGCGACCGCATTTACATAATCGGGTTGATCTTGTGGCCCCATGGGTTTGCTTGCGTAATCATGGGATACACAAACAAACTCAACATCTTCTAATGCTTTTAGGGCAGCGACAGCAGCATGAATTTGTTTACGTGGCGCGTTTAAATTGGCACCTAAACCTAAATAAACGGTATGCATACTTAGTCTACTTTTTTCTTGCGTGGGCGACGACGGCGCTTAGGGCCACCTTGGTGTCCTAAATTTTTAACCATCTCTTTTTGGCCGTTGATGTCTTGGCTTAGATAGGTTGTCCACCAATCAGCAAGCTCTTTTTGCTGCTCTTCGCCAGCTTGCACACGCAAAAGTAAGAAATCATAGGCTGCCTTGAAGCGAGGCTGTTGAGTCAGCCTATAAGCACGTTGACCACCTCGTTTATCAAGACGTTGCTGAATATGCCAAATATCGCGTGCACCCAGTGTGAAGCGTTTTGGTACTGCTACATGTTGTGCGTTTTCACTCAGTACTTTGTTCATCGCTTGTGCAAATGCATCGTACTCTGAAAGTTGATCGCGTTGTTGTAATTTTTTAGCAATGCTCAGTAATGGGAACCACAAAAGGGCTGCAAAAATAAAGGCTGGAGTGACTTTTTTATCAGCATTAATACGTTTATCGGTGTTTTTAAACATTTGCAGGATAAATGTATGTTCAAAGCCTTCAGGGTTGGCATCTAAGATCTTATCAAGCGCAGGGAATAATGCTTTGAATAAACCATACTGGCGAAGCATTAAGTAGTTTTCTTCTGCTTTGCCGTTTAAGAACAACTTGAGTGATTCTTCAAACAAACGAGCTGGCGGAATATGGTCGAGTAAATTAGCAAGGCCTTTAATTGGCTTTTCGGTACCAGGTGCAATGCTCATTCCTAGTTTGGTGGCAAAACGCACTGCGCGTAACATGCGCACAGGGTCTTCACGGTAACGCGTTTCTGGGTCGCCAATCAGCTCTATTTGTTTTGCTTTTATCGCGCTAATGCCATTGGCATAGTCATAAATACAAAAGTCGTTAATTGAGTAGTAAAGTGCATTAATCGAAAAGTCACGGCGCTCGGCATCTTCTTCGATGCTGCCATAGACATTGTCGCGCAGGAGTTGGCCGTGCTCGCTTGATTGGCTAATTTGATTTTTGCTTTCTTCGGCTTCGTGATGGCCGCGCATGGTCGCCACTTCAATAATTTCTCGACCAAACACGATATGGGCTAAACGAAAACGACGACCAATTAGACGACAGTTACGAAATAGCTTTTTGATTTGCTCAGGGGTTGCGTTTGTTACAACGTCGAAGTCTTTTGGTTGTTGGCCTAACAATATATCTCGAATACAACCACCTACAAGGTAGGCATCAAAACCACCTTCTTTAAGGCGGTACAATACTTTGATTGCATTTGGGCTAAATTGTTTGCGTGAAATACCATGTTCACTGCGTTCGATCACCAAAGGTAACTCGCTCGTTGGCAAAGCATCACTTGATGTCGTGGCATTTGGGCCAATAATCTGCCGACAAAATTGAAAAAGCTTAGAAATAATAATCTGTCTCCTACGACGCGGACTTTGCGACTCATCAAGTATAGCGTTTGTTTGATACTTCGCCGATGTGAGATTGACGTGTAATCAGTGTGTATTAAATGGCGCTAAATTAAGGTGTTGATGATTCGCACACTTTGGGTCGCTATCATATACCAGCAAGGCTGAAAAATTAAGTTACTCGGCCTTTAAAATTGGCAATTTATTTTTCAATAGTAACAAAGTTACAAAAAGGAGAGTTAGGATCCTCGCTAACTTGTATTTCTTGCACCTTTGGTATGTGTTCAAGGCGGTAAGTTTCAACAGCCCAAGCTAACATCTGTTCGATACTTAACGATAATAGTGAACTTTCTGGCTTTAAACCTAAAAAACGCAAGGCATCGAACAACGCGGGCTTTGGATTTGATTTTGCTATTGCGGGGGCGTAATTTTGCTTTGATAGCTTAAAACCAGGTTTAGCTACCGCTAAAGGAAGGTGGGCGTATTCTGGGGCCGGTTTATTTAGTTGCTTAAACAAACTGAGTTGTCGTGCAGTCGGCTCGAGTAAATCAGCGCCGCGAACGACTCTTGTAATACCTTGTGCAATATCATCGGCGACTACGACCAGTTGGTAAGCAAATAAACCATCGCTGCGCTTTATTAAGTAATCTTCTTTGGCAAGTTGGTTATCAACACACACTTCACCTTGAATTAAATCATGGTAGTGGCTGGTTGCAAATTGCTGAGTTAAACGCAGTGCCGAGTCAGCTAAAGCGTGATTTTTATACTGGCAGTGGCCTTGGTATATTCCACCGATTGCTTTAATTTCTTTGCGCGTGCAATGGCATGCATAAACAAGGTTTTGTGAAATTAATTCGTCTACAATGGCTTGGTATTGCTCATGGCGATGGGTTTGGTATATGACGGGCTCGTCCCAGTGCAGGCCGTAAGCCTCTAAGGTGTGTAATATATCGTCGCTAGCACCGCTTACAACACGCGTTGTGTCGATATCTTCAATGCGTACTAACCATTTTCCTTGATTGGCTTTTGCATCAAGGAAGCTACCCACAGCCGCTATAAGTGAGCCAAAGTGTAATGGCCCTGAAGGGGATGGCGCAAAGCGGCCACGATACTCACGCAATGGCGTGTTAACGGCTGTGGTAGACATGGGCTAATTAAAGGATGTAATTAACCGCGTCCAGATTGCTTTTCTTTAATTTCCGCAAGCGTTTTACAGTCTACACATAAATCAGCTGTAGGACGCGCTTCTAGGCGGCGGATACCAATTTCGATACCACATGATTCACAGAAACCAAAATCGTCTTCTTTGATTAATTGAATCGTTTTTTCAATTTTCTTGATCAGTTTACGCTCACGGTCACGAGTACGAAGTTCTAATGAGAATTCTTCTTCTTGTGCTGCACGGTCTACTGGATCCGGAAAGTTAGCTGCTTCGTCTTGCATATGCGATTTAGTACGGTCTACTTCGTTACGTAAATCGTTACGCCAAGCTTCTAAAATTGTTTTGAAATGAGCACGTTGTGCTTCATTCATGTACTCTTCACCTGGCTGTTCTTGGTATGGTTCCAACCCGGCCTGAGCCAATAACCCTAGTCTTTTTTGGTCTGGCATAACTTTCTCCTAAATCCTTAATATTTTGCCCAGCGTTAGCCGGCGGCTATAAATAGCAGAATCATTAGATTGAGGCAAATTTATTTTTAATTAATCCTCTTGACCTTGTGCTAATGATTGCTCAAATAATTATGGGCGGTTTTGTAAGCCCTTAACTACTCGTCATTTTTCTAAATTTGCTAAGTTATATGGGCAAAAAAAAATAATACAACTTAAATAGTATATAAAGCTAAAAACTTTTTTGGCGTGGTTTTGTACCAACGCTTAAAGGCGCGTTGTAGAGCGCTTTGTTCAGAAAAGCCTAACTTGTTGCTAATTTCCAGTGCAGATAGGCCTTTTAGCAGCATCTCTTTTGCAAGCAGTTTTCGTTGCTGATCAATGAGTTTTGAAAAACTAAGTTGTTGATTTGAAAGGTGGCGTTGTAAAGTGCGTTTTTTAATGTTGAGTTTAATTGATGCTTGATCAAGGGTGGGTATATGAGGCAATTGGGTATTAATGAAATTAACTAACTGCGAGGCATAATCATGCTGTGATACAGCTGTATCGACTTGAGATAATAAAATGTTTTCAAGCTCGGGGTTAGGAGATTGCAATCGACATTTAAGAATCGATTTACTAAAAATAAGAGAGTTTGAGTTAGCTGAAAACTCAATAGGGCAATTAAAAACCTGTTTATAAACAGTTAAACTTTCTGGGGTTGGGGTGGGTCTAGTCAACTGTACTTTTTCAAGGCTAACATCGGCATGATTGTGACAACAGTGCTTAGCAAATGAAAGCCAACTGCTAAATAATTCATCTACCATGTAATGCTGTATGTTACTTTGAGCATGCCAGCTTAGACGACAAAACTCGTCTTCAGAAACGAGTTCAATGTGACCAATATTTCGTATTGTTTTGCTTAATCTCTGTGCATGCTCCAGTGCTTTTTCTAAGTTTTTACTCACTAATGCAACATGACCTAGTAGCCCCCAATTTTGTGCTTTTAAAGAGTTGCCAAACTCCAGCCCAATATGCTCTTGTTGTAATATTTTATCGCCATAGTGCATGAGTGACTCATAGTCAGCGATAGGAAAGCGGGCGCTTACATCGTCCAAATCTTTCAGTCGTTCACCGAGCAAAGCTTCAATTTGTTTGCTACACATGCCTTGGCGTTCTAAAAAAAATACAAGTGAGCGAATTATCTGGCAACTGATATAAAACATAGGTCATTCATAGTTATTATTATTTTAATAGAAGTAACGCTGCATTAGTTGGCGCGCAAAGTCAATTTTTTGCGTGAAAGGTCAAGATTTAGCCTACTATTTAAGGCAAGCTGGGGGGTGGACATACAATCATAATAAGGATCCACAATGAAACTCAATCCCCTGCTAATCGGTATTGCTGCGGCTTTGCTCGTCGGCTGTAATTCAGATAAAGATAACAATGACACCACAGCTCCCGTTGTTACCCCTGACCCAGATCCAGTTGTAAAAGTAGATATTCCTGCATTTTCCGAAGGCAATACGTTACAAGCGAATGTGCGATG
Organism: Pseudoalteromonas sp. S2721; assembly: GCF_005887425.1. Taxonomy (NCBI): domain Bacteria; kingdom Pseudomonadati; phylum Pseudomonadota; class Gammaproteobacteria; order Alteromonadales; family Pseudoalteromonadaceae; genus Pseudoalteromonas; species Pseudoalteromonas sp. S2721. The sequence goes on along the minus strand of NZ_PNCZ01000007.1, from coordinate 65,194 downwards.
GACAACCTATGGTGTACCCCATATCACAGCAGCTAATTTAGAGAGTTTGGCGTTTGGAGCAGGGTTTGCATATGCAAAAGATCATGCTTGCTTATTAATGGACCAAATTATTAAAGTGCGAGGCGAACGCTCAAAATACTATGGCCCAGATAAGGTTGCTGGAAGTGGAGATTCACAGCACTTAATATCAGACTTTGGTTATAAAGCATTAGGAGTGAATGAGTACGCACTGCAACATTATGATGAACTCAATGAAGACAGTCGCGCCCACTACGAGGGGTTTGTACAGGGGTTTAATAAATACGTAACAGACACCGGTGTTGAAAACCTTGCTCCAGAGTGTGCATCGCAACCTTGGGTTACTCAACTAACAGCACAAGATATGCTTGCCTATTCAATGGCTACCGTGCAGTTAGCCAGTTCAGCTAATTTTTTAGAGTTAGCTTTTTTTGCCAACCCTGGGGATAGCAATGAATATTTACCTGTACCAATGAGCGGTGCTCCTTCAGCTGTTTCTAGTATCACTAACAACATTGCTCAGCAAGCTGCGCAATTTAAACTTGAAAAAAAATATAAACATTTGGGTTCAAACGGTTGGGGCCTAGGTAAAGACATGATGGCCAATGGCAAAGGAGGATTACTCGCTAATCCACACTTTCCTTATGAGGGAAATTTGCGGTTTTGGCAGTCTCATTTGACCATACCTGGTGCTATGGATGTAATGGGGGGGAGCCTTCAGGGAATGCCGGGCGTTATTAATATTGGCTTTAATGAGCATGTAGCTTGGACGCATACTTTTTCGACTGCGCGTCACTTTTTAATTTATCAATTGGCTTTAAATGAAAATGATAGAATGAGTTATAGTGTTGAAGATGAGCAGTACTCAATTACTGAAAAAGTCGTTACTGTTGAAGTGGCTACTGGTGCTGGCAGCACAATTGAGTTGAGCAAGCCCTTTTATTATAGCCATCATGGATTAATGCTCGAAACACCTGTAGAAAATGGCTTAGGTTGGAGTGATACTCAAGCATTTACGATAAAAGATGCTAACGAATTTAATATGGATGTCGTTGCTCAGTGGTCGGCTTTAAACCAAGCTGTAAGCCTTGAAGATATGAAAGCAGCCTTTGCTGAGTTTGATGGTGTGTCTTTCAATAACACCATGGCAGCAGACAAAGAAGGTAATGTCTTTTATGTTGACGATAGCACGGTTTTAAAGCTTGACGATCAAGCGAACTTAGCCATTCGATTACAACCAGAGCTTGTTGCTTTGAGAGAGTCCGTCGGCTTTGACATTGTTCCTGGCAATATGAAGCTATTTGAAAGCCAAGGCAAAGTACCATTTAACGAAGCGCCGCAATTAACACGCACAGATTATGTACAAAATTCTAATGACAGCTATTGGGTTACTAATCTTAACGAGCCACTCATCGGCTTTGCGGCTCAATATGGTGATGTGCATAAACCCCTATCACTAAGAACAAGAATGGGATTGAAGCTTCTTCAGCAAGGAGGAGGCGAAGATGCTAAATTTACCTTGGATGAGTTAGAGCAGGCATTAGTTGGTAATCACTTTTACCTTGAGAGTTTAGTGTTTGAAGAGCTGGCATTACAATGTTTTGCACAAGGGGACTTACCAATTGAATTAAGTAACGGTACGCAAGTTGATATCAGCCAAGCATGTGATTTATTAGCTAATGCCGATGGTAAAATGAACTTAGATACGCAAGGTGCTGCTTTATTTCGCGAGTTTGCGCACTTATTTAACGCAAAAGAGCATCTTTATGACAATTTTGATGTGACTAACCCTGCTAATACGCCAAATACATTACGCAAAGATAAAGTTGCTTTAACTGCATTGGCACATGCTGTTTATAATTTACAAGCAAATAATGTTGCACTGGATAGTCGCTTAGATGAATTACAGTTTGTCGAAAAATCACTTGCCGGTGGCAGTGGCTCAGGTGAAAAGCTACCTTGGGCTGGTCCTATGCATGTGGAAGGTGGGTTTAACGTGTTCAGATATGATCGCAGTAACTTAACGCGTTCAACACTAATCCCTTACACGGATTATGCTGTTCTAAATGATGCTGTGACGGGTAAACCTCTTGCATCAAACTTAACGCCGCAGGGATACCCTGTTAATTATGGCTCTAGTTGGATGTTTGTAATGAACTTTACAGAAAATGGCCCTGAGGCAAAAGGTTTGTTAACTATGTCACAAAGTTCAGACTCACATTCAGAACATTTTGATGATCAAAGTCGCTATTATTCTCAGTCGGCTAAACTTAGACCTTTACTTTTTAAAGATGAAGATATTGAGCTTAACCTGATTGATGAAGTCGACCTGTCAATGACTAAGCAATAAAAGGTACTTTTTCAGCCAGTCTGATCTGGCTGGCTGAAATTTCTGCTTTATAAGCAATCACTTCAACCCCTTTTTTTATAGCTTCAGTCAAAAGCTGGGCATATTTCGGATCGATATGTTCTGCTGCACTTACTTGATTGATACCGTCGTGTAAAATTGCAAAAAGCAGAACGGCACGATGCCCTTGCTGTACCATTTCTACTAATTCCCTGACATGTTTTTGGCCACGTTCAGTTTTTGCATCCGGAAAATACCCTTGTCCGGAGTGTGGTTCTGTTTGTGAAAGTAATGTCACAGATTTTACTTCTACATAGCAATGGGGTTTATGTTCATCTGTTAGTAAAAAGTCGATACGGCTATTTTCTTGGCCGTATTTTACTTCTGCAGCAATGGTTTGATAGTCAACAAGTTCAGCAATCGCGCCTGTATTTAAAGCTTCTAGCACAACCTGGTTTGCAATAGCGGTATTAACACAAATTAAGTGGTCGAATTGGTTCTGAGTTAATTGCAAGGATTGAGGGTACTTACGTTTAGCATTATCACTGGTTGAATAAAAAGCCTTAAACCCAGGCTCTGCGCAGCCCGTCATTTTGCCTGTATTAGCACAGTGAGCTGTAAACTCTGCGCCATCGGCAGTTTTTAAGTCGGCTAAAAAGCGCTTGTAGCGCTTAATTAAGGTGGCTGATTGTAATGCAGGAGTAAACTTCATGACTCTACCTGATTGGTTTTTCTTTATTGTAAGTGATTCATTACGCGGATTAAACCACACTTCATAACGCTATTTATCGCAAGCTGTTGGGAACTGACGTTGGCTGTAGTAAACTCAATCAACATTTTTAGCGCAAAGAGTATTCTAACATGTCAGAAAAATTTCTAGTTCAACTTAGCGAGCAGGGCGCTGCCGCACATTGGGGCGAAAAAGCCGCTCTTTCTTTTACTGAACAAGGCGCAACTGTTCATTTAACTGAGCAAGATACACTTAAAAACGTACAAAAAGCAGCACGTACGTTAGCTAATCAAGGCTTAAAAAATATTGCTTTAGTTGGCGATGTTTGGTGCACAGAAACACAGTGGGCTTTTTATCAAGGTTTTGTATCACCAAAGAATTTAGACGCAATTGAGTTTGTTGAAAATGCAAAAACAGACAGCAAAGAGCTGACTTCGTTAAAGCAAGCTGCGACGTGGGCTCGTCAAATGATCAATGGCACTGCGGATGATATTTTCCCAGAGAGCCTTGCTGGTAAAGCTGCTGAGTTTATTCAGTCATTAGCGCCTGAGCACGTAAGCTACCAAATCATTAAAGGCGATGCTTTATTAGAGCAACAATGGATTGGTATTCACGCGGTAGGCCGTGGTAGTGAGCGTCCACCGGTATTATTGGCATTAGATTACAACCCAACGGGCGACGAGAACGCACCTGTTGCTGCCGCTTTAGTTGGTAAAGGCATTACCTTTGATTCAGGTGGTTACTCAATCAAAGCAAGTGAAGGCATGTTAGGCATGAAGTGCGACATGGGCGGTGCTGCTACAGTAACTGCAGGCTTAGCACTTGCTATTAGCCGTGGTATCAACAAACGTATTAAATTGTTCTTATGTTGTGCTGAAAACTTAATTTCAGGTCATGCCTACAAACTTGGTGATATCTTAACGTATAAAAATGGCACTACAGTTGAAATCGTTAATACCGATGCTGAAGGCCGTTTAGTCCTAGCTGATGGCTTAATGGCTGCAGGTGAGTCTGGCGCGCCATTAATCATTGATGCGGCAACACTAACAGGCGCTGCGCTTGTTGCTGTTGGTCAAGAGTACAATGCATTGTTCGGTCTTGATAAAGAGCTTGTACGTGACGTACAAGACTTTGCAGAGCAAGAAATGGAAGCTGCATGGCCATTACCACTTGAAAAATGGCATCAACAAAATTGCCCGTCGCCATATGCAGATACCGCAAATAGCCGTCCTCAAAAAGGTGGTGGTTACGGTGGTGCTTCTAATGCGGCTGGTTTCTTATCACGCTTTGTACCAAATGAAGGCAAAGGTTGGGTGCACATTGACCTTGCTGCTGCATTTAACATGGGTAGCACAAGCGAGTGGGCTGCAGGCGCAACAACACAAGGTATGCGTACCGTTGCAAGAACTTTACTAGAAAAAGCGTAAGCAATTTACTTTTTCTGTAGCTAATTAAAAGCCCCTTAACTTTATCTAAGTTAAGGGGCTTTTTTGATCTAAAGGGGAATTTTACAAACTGATACAAGCTTTTTTGAGTAAATTAGTATAAAATCCCGCCCCACATTTTCTCATCCTGTGGTTAGTTTTTATTAAATTAGCTACACTAGAATGATCATTTCACACTGGGGTCTCTATTTATGTCAGATAAGTGCTATATCACTGCGCAGCAGCTTCTTGAAGATTCATTTCGTGTTGCGGCACAAGTTTATGAAGATGGTTTCCGTCCTGATTTCATCATTGGTATTTGGCGTGGTGGTGCTCCAATTGGTATCGCAGTTCAAGAATATTACGATTATAAAGGCATCGAAACTGACCATATCGCAGTGCGTACTTCTTCGTATTACGGTATTAACCAGCAATCTAAAGAAATTAAAGTTCACGGTTTGCATTACATCATTGAAAATGCCAATGCAGATAACTCATTACTAATCGTTGATGACGTGTTCGATTCTGGCCGCAGTATTTTTGCATTAAAGGAAAAGCTTTCGGAGTTAATGCGTTTAAACCTACCACGTGATATTCGCGTTGCTTGCCCATACTACAAGCCGAAGAACTCAAAAGTAGACATGGTGCCAGATTACTTCATTCATGAGTCTGAAGAGTGGCTTGTGTTCCCTCATGAGCTTTCAGGCCTAACGCCAGACGAAATTATCGAAGGTAAGTCAGATTTAGCTAATATTCATGATTTACTTTTAGAAAAGTAAGTTTGAATACCCTTGCAGTTATGAGTGTGTCCTACACTTATAACTGCGCAAAACTATCGACGTAATCACTAAGCTTGTCGATATCTACTACTTGTAAACCTTGATTACTTCGCTGCACTAAGCCTTTTTCAACTAACTCTGTAACGACGCGTCTATATGCTCTTTCGGTGGTAGCAAAGCGCTCAGCTTCAGCATTTACGGTAGGGTAGGCACGCAGTAACGTTGGGTTGCTGTTTTCAGCTCTTAATAAGCAATCTTTAGCTATGTTGTAGCTAAGTGGTAATAGCAGCTTATCTAAGTTTATTTTTTGGTTTTCTTGGAATTTAGCGGCAATTGTTTGCGCTGTGTACAAGCTTAACTCTGGCTTTTCTAACAGTAGTGCGCGCCAATGCTTGAGCTCTATTAGGTTATAGCTTACATCGCTAAAGCACGTAACTGTATAAATACACGGATAGTTATTCAGAGCTTCAATTTCACCTATCAGTGTGTTGTTACAATCAAGCTGGCCTAAAAGAAGGCGTCGGCCATTACCCACGTCATAGCTGAACGACACTGTGCCGCTTCTCACTAATACGAGTTTTGACAAGGGTTGATCTTGGTGGATCAGCACCTCTTTTTTAGCTTGTTGAAAACTGCTGCCAGCAAATGTCAGTAATTGGTCAACAAGATAGCTTGAAAAATGATATTGAAACATTAACGCCGCTCTTCGGACAATTGTCCTATTTATTACATCTTAATGACGTTAGCATTAAGATTCTAAGAATTTACGCTAACTTGCTAGTAAGGTGTTTCACGTTACTGATACCTTCATTTCCCGTGTAATGATTTTAAAGCCAAGGTTATTCTTAAGCTTTACAAGGTTTTTAGTAAGTTAGCTTTTTTATTTTATTGTCAAAATAGCACAGAGTGCGTCAAAAAAAATGACAAGCTCCAATGCTAACCTAAAGCCTAGGAGAGAACAATTGAGTTGGGAATATTTAGGCTATTTAGCGTCAGCACTGTTGGTTGCTTCTTTGACAATGAGCGATGTAGTAAAACTACGTTGGCTTAACTTAGCAGGGTGTATTGCATTTACCTTCTACGGATTAGCAATAGGAGCCGTGCCCGTTGCCTTCACTAATGGCTTACTGGCGTTTGTGAATATTTACCACATCGTTAAATTAAAGCGTCAGCAAAAAGCTGACGCCGAGTAATATTATTCCTCTTTTTTATATTTCAGCTCGCCCGCAATCCAAGTTTGCGTCACATTTATATCGTGGATCTCTGAGATTGGCGCTTTGTAATAGTCTTTATCAATCAAAATAAAGTCAGCCCATTTACCTTGCTCTAAACTGCCTAACTTAAACTCTTGATGTGCAGCATAAGCACCACCTAAAGTAAATGCACGCAAAGCTTCATCACGCGATAGCAGCTCTTGTGGTCGCCAGCCGCCTTCTGGTAATTGATTATGATCCATTCGGGTGATGGCCGAATATAAACCATCAAATGGGTTAGCAAGCTCCACTGGAAAGTCAGAACCCGCTGCAATCACTGAGCCTTGTGCTAAAAAGGTTTTCCAAGCATACGCCCCTTCAAGTTGTTTTTCAGTCAGGCGCTGCTCAGCCATATGCATATCAGAGGTTGCATGAACAGGCTGCATTGATGGAATAATTTTTAATGTTTTGAAGCGAGGAATATCTTCAGGAGTCACGATTTGTGCATGTTCAATTCGGTTACGAAGTAAAATACCACCGGTTTTTTTAAATACATTTTCATAGGCATCGAGTACTACATGATTGGCTTTATCACCAATTGCATGAGTGTTTGCACTAAAGCCATGGGAAAAGCTTAGGTTAAATAGCTGCTCAAGCTTTTCTTGAGTTTCAAGCATTAAGCCATGATGATTTTTACGATCAGCGTACTCTTCAATGAGGGCTGCGCCTCGACTGCCTAAAGCACCATCTGCATATACTTTGACACTGCGAATCGACAGCATGTCATTCATGTCTTTATATTTGCCCGCTTTGAGCATGGTTTCTAATTGAGGATCGGCAGCACTTAGCATGGCTACGATTCTGACAGGAAGAGTACTTTGCTCAGAGCGCTGCTTGTACACTTGCCACGTGTCGTAATCGATACCGGCATCATGGGTTGATGTGATGCCTAAACTTAGTAGATGTTTACCTGCATTATCTAATGCTGTATTTATGCTGGCATGGCTTACTTTTGGTATATGCTGAGTAATAAGCGTTTCGGCTTTATCAATGAATACCCCTGAAGGTAAGCCAGAATCTAGCTTTAAAATTTCACCGCCAGCAGGAGAGGGAGTTTGTTTGGCAATACCTGCAAGTTCCATGGCTTTTGAGTTAACCCACACAGCATGACCATCAACGCGAGAAAGCACCACAGGTTTGTCTTTTACGTATTTGTCTAAATCAGCTGCAGTTGGAAACTCACCGCCAGGCCATTGCTCTTGGTTCCAACCGCGACCAATGATCCAACTTTGTTTATCTTTGGCAAATTCAGCCAGCATTTTGCCAACCTCATCTGCCGAGCGCGTATTCCTTACATCAAGTTGTGAAAGATTATTACCTAAACCAATAACATGGCCATGAGCATCGACTAAGCCAGGTAACAATGTGGCTTGCTTGCCATCAATTGTGGTGGCGTCAGGGAAGCTATTTTTAATTGAATCATTGCCCGTTTTTATGACTTTACCGTCTTTAAAAACTAGTGCAGAAAAGTGTTGGGTTTCGCCTTTATAGGTAGGCGTATAGCCATTTACATTATAAATAACAGTGGTGTTGGCAAAACAGCTAAGTGAAGCTGTTGCGAGTAAGCTGATGATGAGTTTCATAATCTTCTAATAGTTTTTATTGATTTATGAAAACAGTATCAGAGTTGCAGTAAACTGCAACTCAGCAGAGATTAATAGTTAACTATAACTCTTTATTTGCTCGCATAAATCTTAAACTCATTGAGGGATAATTTATTATCTTTATCACTGTCGTAATTTTTAAATCGCGACCACAGAGCTGGGTCTCTCGCAGACTCTGAGCGAGTCAGGTAACCATCGTCATTACGATCAAGTTGTTTAAATTTTTCACCAATACTATCTGCAGCAAAACTCATTGTGCTAAATGCACAACTTAAAACTAGGCTGGCAAAGGTTAATTTTGACATTACTTTAACTCTTGTTTGTTAAATAGTGTTTAAACTCAAGGAGCGAGATTTGTTGATCTTTATCTGTATCCCACTGCGCTATGCGTTTTTGCAAGTGCGGTTGCGATGACAGTTCCTGCTCAGATAAAAAGCCATTTTTATCTTTATCTAGGTGATCAAAGCGTTGTTTTACGTCCAATGCTAAGCTATTGAAGCTTATAGTAATTAAGGTGCATGGAGCAAGCCAGAAAATTCTCATAATTGCCTCCTAAATAAAAGTGCTTGCCATAATTTAACTCCCAAAATTTAAATCCGTTTACACATTCCCTCTGGGATTATGGCAAGCACTTTAAGCCGTTAAGGTTTGAATTTTTCAAACTCTTGTTCAGACAAAACCTGATCGCCGTTTTCATCCAGATCGGCAAATTGCTTAAGTAAGTTATCGTGTTTGGTTGCTTCAGTTAATGAAATCTCGCCATCGGCATTTGTATCAAATTGAGCAAATCTAACATCCATTTGTGATGCTAAAACGGTGGCGCTGATAACTAAAAACATCAGCGAGAATGCAGCTAAAAGTTGTTTCATTACAATCTCCTATTGAATAAACGACTGAAACTCAGAAAATGAAATTTGGCCATTTTGATTACTATCAATTTGCGTAAAGTTGCCGTGCAACAAGGCATCTTCAGATGCTTCTGCCTCACTCAAAAAACCATTGCTGTCTTTATCTAGCTCATTAAATGTTGTCTGCAAATCAAGTGCGTAACTATGAACTGAGAACAGACTTATAAGCAGGGTGGCTACCGGGGCCGTTACTTTCATTTTGTGTCCTAAATAACTAATTTGCTTAGTACTAATCAAAATCAGTGCCAATATTAAAAGTTATTAATTATCAGGTGGTTATGGTTTTTGTGTGGTTTTGAATGCGAAATAGTTACAGGGTGTTGTGTCTTTTTTGCAACGATTTTCAGGTGTTAAAAGTTTATCTATTTTATTTCAATGAGTTAGTTTGTTGCCAAATAGCAACTTTGTATCGGTTTTTGGGGGGAAATCAGTACTTTTTAAGGTCGGATTCAGCGAGTGTCTAAGTTTGTTCACTAATAATCAGCATCTGCAATTATGTTGAGAGTGAATATGCAAAATAAAGTAGCGATAAAAATAAAACAGTTACTCAATTGGCGACCTAGTCTTATTGGCCAGTTTGTTTGTAGCATTTTGCTGTCTTTACTACCGTTATCTTTGGTGGTGATTTTATTTTTAAATGCGCTTAATAAGCAGCTTGCGGTGACTCAAGAAATCGTTGGTGACAATTACGAGATAACTAAAGCATTTAATAACCTCAAACAAGACTTAAACAGCCTAGAAAGGGCAACTCGACAAAACTGGGTGCTTAAAAGTGAATCCCTCGATAGCTTGATTGCCAACAAGTGGCAATCGTCATTGCAAAGTGTTGATGAGCTCATTTTCTTAAGCCCAACCGCTGATTATGTCTCGCAGTGGCGGCAATTGGCTGAGGTATTACAATTTGCGCATCAGCATTTATTAATAGAACAAAAGCAAGATGGTGAGCTGTTTGCACCCGCTAGTAAGCTTATCAGTGAGCAAACAAATTGGCTCAAAGAGCAAAATGAATTGCGCATCACAAAAAATCAGCAGCAATTAAAAGCACTTCAAGCTTCATTTATTAATTGGTTAGTTGCGTTAATTCCACTCACGTTATTGGTCGGGGGCGGCTTTCTTTGGCGGATCAGCGGGCGGCTCAGAGAACTCACACATGTGATTGATAAACTTGGACAAGGTCACTGGCAGCAAAAAATTCAAGTTCGCGGCTCGTCAGAGTTAGTTGAATTAGGTAATAAATTAGAGTGGGTTCAAGCGCAGTTACATATGCTTGAGCAGCAAAAAGATACGTTTTTACGCCATGTGACACATGAATTAAAAACGCCCCTAGCTTCGATGGTTGAAGGCACAGACTTACTCGCAGATGAAATTGTTGGTCCTATCAATAGCGAGCAACAAGCCGTTCTTGAGCTAATAACGCAAAGTATGGTGCGACTCAGAGCCATGATTGAAAGCTTATTGAGTTACAACGCCATTCGCACGAGTAAGCAAAGCCTAAGCGAGCTTAATTTTAACTTGATGATGAATAAAATTGAGCGTCATTTTGAGCACCGATTATCAGCGCGTGACTTATCCATTGTGTGGGTGAACGAGTTACCAAATAAAGCCTTGTTTATCTCAATTGAGCTACTTGAAATGGTGCTCATTCAGCTGACTTCAAATGCGCTAAAGTTTTCGCCAGAACATGAGTCAGTGACAATAAAAGCAAGCTTAAAGCAGGGACAGTTAATTTTGAGTGTCAGCGACTTAGGGGTAGGGATAGAGGATACAGAAAAAGCCGCTGTGTTTGGGGCTTTTTACCAAGGTAAGAATGCAAAACAACATACTGAAATGGGCAGCGGGCTTGGTTTAACCATAGTTAAAGAAACCGTTGAACAATTAAACGGTAAGCTCTCTATTACTGATAATGAGCCGCAAGGATGTGTATTTACAGCCATTTTACCAATTCAATTAACCCAAGGAGTTAACTGATATGGGCTTAGCGAATAAAGCCAGTTTTATGCTTGTTATAGGCACACTTTTTATAACAGGGTGCACGATCACGCAAAAGCATGTTGAGGCAGAGCAAATAGAGCCGACAGCAGATGTGAAATCTCAAGGGCAACCTAATCCAAAGCCTCGGCCGAAAAGTGAGCCGTTATACCCGCCTGCAAGTACAGTCATTGCTTGGCATGCTGCCAAGTGCGGTGGCTTTAAAGCAAGCTCTGATAAAGCAAATTATGTTGGCGAAAATGAGCTAAAGCGTCTGTTTGAGTCGATTTGTTTACTCGGTGCTTCAGAGCCAGAAAAAGCTCTTAGTCAGCTTGAAAAAAGTGATCACGCTTTTTATTGGCCAGATGATATTAAGCAGTATCTATGGTTACAAAAGCAATATTTACAACAGAATTTAGCAGCAAAACAAGCTAAGCAGGCGCTAAGTGATGAAATGGAAAAAACCTTATCGTCGCTTGCGACTATCGAACAACAACTTCTGCTACGTGAAGAAACCAAGGAGCAGTAACCATGAATGAAGTAACAAAACCACGGGTTTTATTAGTAGATGACGATGCGAGTTTATTAAAGTTACTGGCGATTAGAATTGAGTCTAAAGGCTATTTGGTAAGCACAGTCGAAAGTGGCATTGAGGCATTACAAACGTTAAAAAACCAAACCTATGATGCGGTGATCACTGACTTAAGAATGGATGAAATGGACGGCATGGCTCTACATCGCCAGTTACAAAGTCGTTACCCTTCAATGCCGGTGATCATGATGACAGCACATGGTTCGATACCTGATGCAGTGGAAGCGACGAAGCAAGGTATTTTTGCATTTATTACCAAACCAGTTGATAAAGATGAGCTGTTCGACAGCCTTGCTAAAGCTATTGAGATCCATGGTGTACACGGTGATGAAACACCGACACAAACAAATATTGTCACCCGTAGCGGCGCGATGTTGCATTTACTTGAGCAAGTTAAATTGCTTGGTCCAACGCAAGTGAATGTGTTGATCTCCGGTGCTAGCGGCACAGGTAAAGAGCTGCTTGCACAAGCGATACATCAACATAGCCATGTTAGTGATGGGCCATTTGTGGCAATTAACTGTGGCGCTGTGCCGGGGGAGCTTTTAGAGTCTGAATTGTTTGGGCATAAAAAAGGCGCGTTTACAGGCGCAGTAAAAGACCATCAAGGTTTGTTTCAACAAGCTCAAGGTGGGACCCTTTTTCTGGACGAAATTGGTGATATGCCGCTAAATTTACAAGTAAAGCTGCTGAGGGTTTTACAAGAGAAAACCATTCGTCCTGTAGGCTTTCAAGAAGAAATCCCAATTGATGTGCGGGTGGTGTCAGCGACTCATAAGAACCTCCCAGAGGCAATCAATAATCAGCAGTTCCGTGAAGATTTATATTACCGATTAAATGTGGTGAACTTAAAACTGCCTCCGCTTTGTGAACGCCGAGAAGATATTAGTTTGCTAGCACAGCATTTTGCAGGTCTAATTGCTAAACGTATGGGGCAAGAGCAAAAGCAGTTTGCCAATGATGCGATGCATGCTTTGGTGCGCTATGATTGGCCGGGTAATATCCGTCAATTACAAAATGTGATAGAGCAGGTAGTAGCCCTTACACCTGGTAAAGTGATAGCTGCTCAGTTAGTTGAGAGTGCATTAAATAGTAATGTTAGTATTGCTGAGCCACTTTCGTTAAATGATGCAAAAAAAGAATTTGAGCGAGATTATTTAATTAATACGCTGAAAATGTCAGCGGGTAATGTTGCCGAAGCCGCAAAGCTTGCGAAACGTAATCGCTCAGATTTTTATAAATTAATCAAAAAGCACAACATTAATGTTGAAAGCTTAATATAAGGAAAAACATGGCGCTTTTTTTAGTCTATCTGGGCGGTCGTATTCAAGGTTGCCACATTGAAATGCACGACGTTCGATTTGTCGTAGGCGATAGCATTGAGCAAACCTACTCAAAACTAAAAGCACAATGGGTGGGTGATAAAAGCAACGTACACATGGATAGCTACATGCAAATTCAGCACATTGATGGTTATCAGGTCGAAGTGGTTGATAGTGCGCATCACCAAGCCGAAAAACTGTATTTTGTGAACTTAGGTGCCTATAGAGCTGATAGCCTTGCAGAGCAGCATGATTTTGCATTGTACGTTGCGCGTAGCAGTGAAGAAGCAAAGCAACGCGCTAAAGAGTCTTTATTGGCGGGAATGACTCATCTTCATAAAGATGATTTACACGATGTAGACGATTGTTTTGCGATTGACTTGTTAGATAGCAACTTATCAATCAAATTAACGCCAAGCGGGCAAGCACAAGCAATGAAGCCCGATTGGTTTGGCTATCACGTGTTGTGATCTATTCTTGGTTATCGTTTTTACTGGCAACTTTAAAGGCGATAATCACCAATCCAAACAAGGCAAATGGCAGTGCAGCGAGTAAATACTCAACGGTATGGCTGTCTTGATAGTTGGGCTGGAGTAGGAAGTGACCTGCAACACAAAGTAAAATAGCCACGAATAAAACGGGCAGTAAAATCAGTTCTTTTTTAGGTGAGTGTTTTTTCATTACAAAGCGTTATATTCCAAAGGTGCGCCATTGTAATGATCTCAGCTTACTCAGGTCAAATAAGTTGCTTTGTAGTTTGCTTTATATTGCGCTGTATCAACTTTTTTTGTGTCAGCTTTTACAGGCTGCTTTTTTGGAGCCACTGGTTTATCGGTTGCTTCATTATAGCTAAATAGCCCCATAATGAATTCAATCTCTTCACGTTGTAATCCAGATCGCATGATGCCCTCCAAAGAATAATTTGCCTTTTGTATTACAAATATTACGTCCTGTAATCTGAATTATCGGTGAATACCTAGTCATTAAACTGTAATCATATGTAACGCAAATATGCTTATTTAATAGGCAACTCCACAGTAAACACAACACCTGTGCCATCATCTAAATTTTCTGCCAATACTTTACCGTGATGGTAATCGCAAATAAGCCTTACAATATAAAGACCTAAACCCAAGTGTGGCTGCTGCTGATGTTGCTGACTTCTCACCGAGACCATTGAGTCGAAAATGTGTTCAACTAAACCGTCAGGGAGCAGAGGCCCTTGGTTGCTGATTGTTAATAATGCATGCTGCTCTTGCTTGGTTAAGCTAACTGAGATAGTGCTTTGTGAAGTTTTAAACTCAAGTGCGTTGTTGATGAGCTTATCGAGTAATTGGGCAATAAACTCTGGTGCGCCACTAACATTTAACGGCTCTTTATAAAGCGACAAGGTAAATAGGCTTTCACCGTAGGTTATTTGATAGCCCTGCATGCAGCCAGTGATCACCTTGGTCAGGTCAAACTCTTCTGCCTCGGCACTTTGAATACTTTGTTCAAGGCGCGTTGCTTCACTCATGGTGGTAATAATTTTACCTAACCGCTCAACCCCTTCACTGGCACGGTCGAGGTATTTTTGACTCAGTTCAGATTGCGGCTGCATTTGTAAATTTTCAAGCGATGAGCGCACAACAGCCACGGGCGTACGCAGTTCATGGGAGAGTCGTGATGACATATTTTCTAAGTAATCAGTATAACCACTTAAACGGCTAACAATGTTGGCAAAGCTGCGAGAAAGATCGCCAATTTCGTCATTCGAATCGGCATAAGTAATTTTGCCGGTGATCCGCCCTTGAGCATCAATGGCTTGTTCGGCGTTGTCACGTAAGCGGCGAATACGGCTGGAAATTCTTGAAGCAAAAAAGAACAGTGTCACAGTACCAACAAGCATCACCGCTAAAATGACATTAAATAGCTTTTCTAACGATTTATTACGCAGAGTACGCACGCCGTTGGTGGTTTCTTCTGCGATTACTGCACCTATTACTTTGTCTTGGATCCAAATAGGGTAGGCCGCCGATAAAATAACGGCTTTGTTATCTGGGGTTAAGCGCCATGATGATGCGGGTTTACCATTTAAAGCGCTGGCTATGTGTGTACCTTGCATCGCTGCGACATCATGTAAGGTATCAATAAACTCATTTTCTGGGCGAGTTAAAATTTTATAGTAAAGTGGGTGTAAGTAATCTTGCTCAAAGCGTTGCCACCAGGTTGTTGCGGGCGCATCTTTTAGGCCGTCTGCCCAAACGCCATCGGCATGATGAATTGAGCCAGATTGTGCAAGTACACGATGATGGTTATCGACGACCCAAATTCGGCTGCCACTGTGGCCCATGCCTTTCAAGATACGGTTAATTTCTGGCGAAGGCACTAAAACAGAGCCGATATCATTGGGGTTTTGTAGATTTGAGGTCGACATAAGCTGAGGCTCAACCTTGTCTTCATCCCAATCTTCAATAGCAAAACCAAGCTTATTACCTAGCATCGAAAGTGGAAAACGCAGCTCTATGTTGTAACCCGCGTTGGTGCTTTTAAAATAGCCTTGGATTTTAGTGACCGGCTCTTGTGTAGCAGCATCAAAGGCATTAACCCAACCATCTTGGCGGGCGGCCACCACATAACGTTTAAATTCACCTTCAGGTGTTTTTAACATGATCTGTAAGTGATCATTACGGGTAAAGCTAAGCACATTTTTAGCACGATACACCAGTGAGCTGTCAGTGACTTTAAAAGCCGCATAGAGGTAGTTTTCGTATTTGCCCACCATATGATCAAAACTTAGATCACTATCATGATGCTCATGGCTTAACCCCTGTAAATAGCGCTCGTCGTAATGCCAAAATAGGTTTTGATAAGGCTGCCACTCTGACAATTTACCATCAAGTTGAATCGGGTTATTTAGGTTATAGGCATATAAATCTCGGCCTTTTACAACTTGATCTAAAAAGTTGGTTTGCGAGTCAAACAAAGCAGGGCGCTCATGTAATGCGGTTGCGAGTGCGCGGGTGGTGCCCACTAAGGTTTTTTCTTGCCCTTGTCTTAAGAATTTTTCCATTTCCCAAACATATTCATAGCCAAGCCAAGGCAATAAAAATAAAAAGCAGGATAAGAAAATAAACTTTGTTCTAAGCCCCAAACGCAGCATTAAGCTTGCTCCCAGCGATAACCCATACCGTAAACGGTATCAATGCAGTCAAATGCACCATCTAAAGCAATAAACTTTTTACGAATGCGTTTTACGTGTGAGGTAATAGTGCTGTCATCAACATAAATTTTCGCATCACTCATTAATTCGTTGCGGCTTTTTACATGGCCTGGACGCTGTGCAAGTGAATGTACCATCCAAAATTCTGTCACAGTTAAATCAACCAGTTGCTCTTGCCAAAAAACCTGCATGCGCTGGGTATCTAACTTTAACGGGCCACGATGCAAAAGAGCAGTTTGATCGGCGGGTTGATCGAAAGCATCAAGGCGTCTAAACAAGGCACCAATGCGAGCAGCAAGATGCGCCATACTGATGTCTTTGGTTAAGTAATCGTCAGCACCCATGCGCAGGCCACATACGGTATCAATTTCACTATCGCGGGCGGTTAAAAATATAATCGGTAAGGTTTTAGAAAGACCGCGTAATGTTTGGCAAAGTAAAAAACCACCATCTACTTCATGGCCAAGGCCAATATCAACAATGGCTAAATCTGGTAAAGATTGACTAAATGCTAATTCAGCACTGGCTCTGTCAGCAAAGCCTACAACCTGATAGCCCTGAGCGCTGAGCATTTCTGTGTAGTTTTCGCGGATTGCTGTTTCATCTTCAACGATTGCTATTTTCTTCATTGTTAATACTTACTTAAATTCTTTCTATAGCGAACTATACCTAATTTTTTGCCTTGCGTACTGGCAAAAACGCGATTGCCATTTTTCTGCCACAATTGCTCAGCAGTTTGCCTTTTTTGCTCCCCTTTATTGCCATTTCGACTTGTTTTAATAGCTCCATACCAAGTTCGCAACACCAACCAATGTTGCCAAGCAATTAAGTAGAAAAAGGATTAAACCATGAAAAAATTAATTATTGCCGCTGTTATCACGTCTGCTGTATCTGTAGCCCCTTTTGCAGACGCTGCGAGTCAAGCTAAACAAGAAACACCAAAAGAAACAGCCATTGGCTTAGGTGCAGGTGCCGTTGTTGGCGGCCTAGTCGGCGGCCCAGTGGGTGCATTTATTGGCGCGTTTGCTGGTGGCTTAATTGGCGAAAAAGAAGCGGCAGACAACACCATTGATGAACAAGCACACGCATTAGTTGTAATGAAAGAGCAAACCGCTGATTACCAACAAGTAATTGCCGATAACGCCGCCTTAAGTGAGCAGCTTGAATTATTAGCTGACGAAAAAGAGCAGTTACTACAAGCCCAATTGAACACCTTATTGGCCATGACGGTACAGTTTAAAACTGGCTCTAGCGAAATTGCCCCACACTTTGCTAACCAGCTCAATAAAGTCGCACAGTTACTTATTGCTCAGCCAAATCTGGCTATCGACTTAAATGGCTTTGCAGATCAGCGTGGTGATGAGTTGGCTAATTTAATGCTCTCAAAACAGCGTGTAAATGCAGTGCAAAGCTACTTAATTAAACAAGGTGTGCCTCATACGCGCTTAACCGCTACCGCCTTTGGTGAGCAGCAAAGTGTTGCCGATTCAAATAACTACGAAGACAACGTGTTTGACCGCCGCGTAACCTTAACGACACGCCCTGTTTCACAAAGCAGCTTACGCACAGCACAAAGTAACCACTAATTCATCGGTCGATGGAGTGACATATTATGTTGAGTAACCGTACCAAAAGGCTCCTTTTTGGGAGCCTTTTTATCCTCTTATTAGGTTATGCAGTTAACCCTGCATTTGCAGCCAATGCCAGTGCCGAACTACGTTTTTATGATGATTCTAATAGCCAAGTGTCGTCAGGCTTATTAGTGAAAAACGATGTCACTATGACGCTCACTGGGCTTATTAATCATGTTGTTGTTAAACAGCGTTATCAAAACCCGCACCCGTTTGCGGTTAATGCCCGATATGTGTTTCCGTTACCAGATGAAAGCGCAGTTCATGCCATGCAAATGCAAATTGGTGAGCGCATTATCACCGGTAATATTGTCCTTAAGCAGCAGGCTGAACAGCAATTTGAGCAAGCCCAAAAACAGGGTAAACGCGCCGCTTTAGTACGTCAGCAACGCGCGAACATTTTCTCTACTGATGTAGCAAACCTTGGAGCAGGGGAAGAGATTGAAATTACCTTGCAATACCAAGAGATAATCGGTTTTCGAGATGGTGTGTTTTCACTGCGTTTTCCAACCACTATTACTCCGCGCTACGAACCTTTAACGGCAGAACTGCAGCAAAAAGTGAATCTAGAAACAAAAGACACAGAACAACAGAGCGACGCAACAGCTGATACAGCGCAATTGGCATCAGCGTGGCTAAAGCCTGTTTTTCATCGTGCACAAAGCCAAGAGTCTGATGCGAGCCTAAACCTTGCTATTTCGATGGATATTGGCCTTGAGCTGAGTGATATCAGCGCTAATTTAGCGGGCATGCAAATCGATAACCCAAGCTTTGGTCGGTACCAGTTATCACTTAATCGTGATGTTCCAATGGGTAGAGACTTTGAGCTGACATTTAAGCCCCTTGATAAAGCCCACTCTCAGGCTGCATTTTTTACCGAAACAGTAGCAGGGCAAGAATATGGTTTACTGATGTTAGTACCGCCAAGCGATCACTTTACTTCGCAAGCTCGTCTGCCTCGCGAAATGGTGTTTGTTGTAGATACCTCTGGCTCAATGCATGGCCAATCAATGGAGCAGGCTAAACAAGCCTTGTTTTATGCCCTTTCATTATTGGATGAAAATGACAGTTTTAACATCATAGGCTTTGATAATGAAGTGTCGGTATTAAGTGACACGCCAATGATTGCCAATGACTTTAACATTCGCCGTGCAGAGCGCTTTATTTATGGCTTACAAGCCGATGGCGGCACCGAAATAGCAAAAGCACTGACTCAGGTACTTGATGGTAAACAGCATGATGGCTTTGTACGCCAAGTGGTGTTTTTAACCGATGGCAGTGTGGGTAACGAAACGCAGCTATTTAAACAAATTCAAACAGATTTAGGTGACAGCCGACTCTTTACCGTCGGTATTGGTAGCGCACCTAATAGCTTTTTTATGACCAGAGCTGCTGATATTGGCCGTGGTACATTCACTTTTATAAGTAGCACCAGCCAAGTACAGCCCAAAATGCAGCTGCTATTTGATAAATTAGCGCATCCCGCGGTTACAGAACTTGCACTTGAAGGCGACAAAGCAGCCCTTGAGTATTGGCCATCGCCATTACCTGACTTGTATTTTTCAGAGCCGGTTTTGGTTGCTGTGAAGCTTGATGGCAGTCAGCACTTAACATTAAAGGGGCAAACAAACACAGGGCCAATGACGATTAATTTAGCAACGGCCAATGCCGCAAACGGCGAAGGTATCGCTAGACTCTGGGCAAGACAAAAAATTAAGTCACTACTGCTCTATAATGAAAAGGATGCGGTACGCGCAGAAGTCGAGACATTAGCACTTCAGCATCATTTACTTAGCCCTTTTACAGCCTTTATTGCAGTTGATAACTATGCGGATAATGAGATTGCAGAGCGTTCAATGCAAGTGAGAAACAAACTTCCTAACGGCATGACGCTACCGCAAACCGACGGACAAAGCCGCGTGTTTATGCTAATCGGGTTACTATTACTCGCTTTTTCGTGGTTATGGCAATGGCGACGCTAAAAAAAGTGCTGCCAGTTTGCAGCGCCTTACTTGGCATGGCATTGTTTGTGAATGGTGGCTATATGCAGGCGAAAGCTTGGCTGGCTCAGGCTCTGATTGAATCTGCTTGGCAGCAAGCTTTGCAAAGTCCTAATCAGCAAGTGAGGCCTTGGTTTTACGCCGATGGTTATGTCACTGCACACATAGAATGGCCAAGCCAGCAGCAAGAATTGACTGTACTTGCTGGTGCATCGGGGCGAAACCTCGCGTTTGCCCCCGGGCATTTTTTGCCAAGCGGTGAACTTGGCAGCACAAATGGGGTGTTGATTGCGGGTCATAACGACACCCACTTTGCATTTCTAAAACATGTCAAAGTGGGTGAGCAATTCAGTATGCAATTGCAAAATGGCCAAATTGAGCACTATCAAGTTCGCAGCGTTGATGTTATTCATCAAAGCGAGCAAGGGTTTTTAGCACAATCAGGCCTTTATTTATTAACCTGTTACCCTTTTGACTCGTTAGCTTCTGGGACTGAGTTTAGGCTATTGGTGTCGGCTGATAAATTATCGTCTACGTCAACTTTGAGTTCTTGATGACGTTGGCTAACAATAACACCGGCAAATACCACCGCAATACTCACCCATTGCCAAAGTGTGAGTACTTCGCCAAGTAAAATGGCAGACAAAATTAACGCAAAAATTGGAATGAGGTTTGAGTAAGCAGCAGCGGTTAATACCGACACCTTACTGATGGCGTAATTGTACATGCCATAGCCGCCTAAAGTGACACATGAGCCTAAATATAAAATGCTCAGAAGGGCACTTAAATCGTGCTGATTTTCGCTGGGTAGTTCGATAAATAATAAAAAAGGCGCAAAGAATAAGCTACCGCTAAACCCTTGTATTGCTATTAAGGTCAGCGGTGAGTAACGTGCGACTAAGTGTTTTACGCTCACGGTATAAAACGCGGCGCACACCATTGCCATCAATTCTAAAAAGTTACCAAGTAGTGGGTTAGGGGCTTGCTCAGTACTTGGTGATAATAGCGTTAATAAAATACTGCCGCCAATACATAAGGTAAAACCAACGACAATGGCTTTACTGATGTACTCTTTTAAAATTAAGAACGCCAAAATAGCGACGATAATTGGTAAACAAGAGACAATCACCCCAGCTTGCGATGCCGAAGTGTATTCAAGGGCATGCCCTTCAAATAAATAATAAAAGCAAGGCTCAGCCAGTGACATACCAATTAAGTACTTCCAGTCGCCTGGTTTGAACTCAAAGCGGATTATATAGCGCCATAAACATAAGCTAATCAATAGGGTGGTTAGCATTCTTAAAAAAATCACTAACACAGGATCATAAACATTGATTGCATGCTTTAAAGCAATGTAAGAGCTACCCCATAAAAAGGTCGCGATAATTAAGCATAAACTGGCTGGCATAGGTGTCGCTATTGAGTAAAAAAACGAGAGCGCGATCCTAGCATGAATTTTTTTAACTTGTTCAAAAACTGTTAGCTGGTATAAATATACCCAAACTACCTCAATATGCAGAATATAAGAATCAAATGCAAAGGCCACACGTCGTTGTTGTAAAGCTGGGCACAAGCGTGCTGACAGGCGGTACCGACAAATTAGATAAAGCACACATGGTTGAACTTGTTCGCCAATGTTGTGAATTAAAAAAACAGGGTTATCAGGTTGTTTTAGTATCAAGTGGCGCGGTTGCTGCTGGTCGCGAGCAACTCATTACCCCCTGTGGTCGCTCTTTGATTGAAAAACAAATGCTTGCCGCAATTGGCCAAGGGCAGCTTATTCATATTTGGCAGAGTCTGTTTGCTTTGTATGGTGTGAATGTAGGGCAAATGCTACTGACCCGCGCCGATGTCGAGGACCGTGAACGTTACTTAAACGCCCGCGATACCTTAAATGCACTACTCGCTCACAATGTGGTGCCAATTATTAACGAGAACGACGCTGTAGCCACCGCCGAAATTAAAGTGGGTGATAACGATAACTTATCTGCTTTAGTCGCAATATTAGCGAATGCTGAAAAGCTGTTATTGTTAACTGACCAAGAAGGCTTATTTACAGGCGATCCTCGCTCTGATGCCAATGCAACACTTATCAATGAAGTTGAGCATATTAATGATGAGCTTAGAGAGCTCGCTGGTGGCAGTGGCACCACCCTAGGTACCGGTGGTATGGCAACCAAACTGCAAGCAGCCGATATTGCACGTCGCGCCGGTGTTGAGGTAATTATTGCCAAAGGCGCAGGCAAAAATGTGATTTTAAATTGCATGGCCGACAAGCTCCCTGGTACACGCTTTTTAAAACTCACCGCACCAAAAGATGGCCGCAAAAAATGGTTACTTGCAGGGCCTAAAAGCACGGGGCAATTAGTGATTGATGATGGCGCAAGCCTTGCGCTTAGAGAACGTGGCGCAAGCTTACTGGCAAAAGGCGTAAAGACTGTGAAAGGGCAGTTTGAGCGTGGTGATGTGATTGAAGTGGTGACCTGCCAAGGGCAATGTATTGCTAAAGGCCTTGTTAACTTTAACCATCAAGAAATTGATCAAATTAAAGGCTGTCATTCATCGCAAATAACTGAGTTGCTTGTATTTGCACCAAGCAGTGAAGTCATTCACCGAGATGATATGATTTTGTTATAGTTTTTTAGTAATTCTAGCAAACTTAACTAAACTAAAGTTATGTTTTATTTTTGGGGCTTCTAAATGGCTTCTAATGCTTGCGGGCATGACTGGGTAGTCACTATAACGCAACAGGAAGAAGAGCCTGAGTTAGACAGTGCACTGATAAATGCTGTTGCTGAATTAGGTGAGTTTACACGTTTTGCAATCTATATTAATAAAACCTTTAATATTGGTCTTCCCGCACGGCTGTTAAATAAGAACACAGCCATTGAGGAGCTTAGCGAGCAAGAAGTCCTAGACTTATTGGCAAAAGTCAGTCGCAATAAAATTCGGATTAGCCGTGATTGTGGGGTGATATCGACATATGTGCCAATTTATTACACTGGCAATGTCGTCGGTATACTTGTTGTTGAATCTGATAAAGAGTTAACCGAGCGCTGCAGTATGCTAGCTATTTATATGCTGAATATCTATGCGAATCAGCTCTCTTTATTACATAAATCACAGCAGGATCCACTTACTGAACTTCTTAACAGGCAAACATTTGATAAAAAAGTGATTGAGATAGCTACCAATACAGCGGTCGAGCATGACTCTAAGCAGTGTCATTGGTTCCTTGCTATGGTCGATATTGATCATTTTAAACGTGTTAATGATAACTATGGTCATGTAATTGGTGATGAGGTTATTTTACTTGTGGCACAGCTTTTAAAAAATAACTTTCGTATTGAAGATTACGTTTTTCGCTACGGCGGCGAAGAGTTTTCTGTGTTATTTCAAGCAAGTGACGAGCTAGATGCACGAAATGCACTTAATCGTTTTCGCTCCTGTGTTGCTCAATACCCATTTCCTCAAGTAGGCAACTTAACAGTGAGTAGTGGTTTTATGCCAATCTACGAGTTTGAAATGGTTGCCAGCCTTGTGCAAAAAGCCGATCAGGCCTTATACCATTCTAAAAACAGCGGTCGTAATTGTGTCACTGCCTATTCCGAACTAGATATTCAACAAAGCCAACCTCAAGATGATTCAATTGAGCTGTTTTAAGGTGTTGCAGCGCGCTTAGCTGTGTTAAAATTGCTCACTATTTTTTTGAACCCTATGAGAAGGTAAGATGAAGTTTGTTCGTTGGTTGTTAGGCCGCATCATTTTGTTTTTTGATTTTGTATTCACGCCACGTAGTAAAAAGCGCCCGGCAGCAGAGCAAGCCGCGCTTGATTCAGTGACATCACAATTTAAACTATATCAATTTAAAGCCTGTCCATTTTGCGTGAAAGTACGTCGTGCCATAAAACGTCAAGGCCTTTCAGTTGAAACCCGTGACGCCAAAGATAACGAGCAATTTCGCCAAGAGCTATTAGAGCAGGGCGGAAAAGTAAAAGTTCCTTGTTTACGTATTGAAGAAAACGGCCAAGTGACTTGGTTGTATGAATCAAACGATATCACTGCTTATTTAGATAAAGTCGCGGCATAAAGCGGCTTTTCACTTCGATTATAGCCCGTGCTGTGCTAGCATTTGGGCAAATTTTTTAATTGTCTTTTGAGAGATATAACCATGACAATTCGCACCCGTGTTGCTCCGTCACCGACTGGCGACCCGCACCTAGGTACTGCATATATCGCATTGTTTAACTACTGTTTTGCTAAGCAGCAAGGCGGTGAGTTTGTGTTACGTATTGAAGATACAGACCAAGTTCGTAGTACGCCAGAATCAGAGCAAGCTATTATGGATAGCTTACAATGGTTAGGCTTAAACTGGGATCACGGTCCAGATGTAGGCGGTGAGTTTGGTCCATACCGTCAATCTGAGCGTAGCGATTTATATAAGAAATTCGCGCATCAGTTAGTTGAACAGGGTAAAGCTTTTTACTGTTTTGCTACGAGCGAAGAACTAGACCAAATGCGTGAAGAGCAAATGGCCGAAGGCCTACGCCCTAAATACGATGGTCGTGGTTTAAATCTTTCTGAAGATGAAATTAAAGCAAACCTTGAAGCGGGTAAGCCTTACGTAATCCGTATGAAGATCCCAAGCGAAGGCACGTTTAAGTTTAACGACTACCTACGTGGCGAAATTGAGATCCCATGGGAAAATGTAGACATGCAAGTGCTACTTAAAGCAGATGGTTTCCCAACTTACTTCCTTGCCAACGTTGTTGATGATCATCACATGCAAATTAGCCACATTTTCCGTGGTGAAGAGTGGATCAATTCAGCGCCTAAGCTATTAAAATTATATGAAGACTTCGGTTGGGAAGCGCCAGTACTAGGTCACTTACCGTTACTGCGTAACCCAGATAAGTCAAAATTATCGAAACGTAAAAACCCAACTTCAATCAACTACTATAAAGAAATGGGTTACCTTCCAGAGGCACTATTAAACTATTTAGGCCGTATGGGTTGGTCAATGCCTGACGAGCGTGAAAAGTTCACCTTAGCAGAGATGATTGAACACTTTGATATGAAACGAGTGTCGCTTGGCGGCCCAATTTTCGATATCGATAAGCTTAGTTGGTTAAACGGTATGTGGATCCGTGAGAACTTATCGGATGCAGAGCTAATGCAGCGTTTTGTTGATTGGAAATTTAATACCGAGCTATTCGCTAAAGTATTGCCAGAAGCAAAAACACGTATTAATACGCTTTCTGACATGGTTGACCTTGCGGGCCACTTTGTAGGTGGTATTCCAAGTTATGATCCTGCGCTATTAACAGCAGGTAAAGCTGATGAAGATGTAATCCGTCAAGCATTACAGTTCTTCATCTGGCAATTAGAAGGTTTACGTAGTTGGGAAAAACCAGCGATTTTTGCTATCGCAAAAGAAGTAGCGACTTTCCATGAGTTGAAGATTAAAGACTTCCTAGAGCCAATCTTTGTGGCTATCACAGGTAAGACATCTTCAACATCAGTACTTGATGCGATGGAAATTTTAGGCTCTGACTTATCGCGTGCTCGTTTACGTGTTGCTTTAGCACATCTTGGTGTGTCTAAAAAGCAAGCGAAAAAAATTGAGCGTGCATACCGCGATTATCCGCAAGCTTAATCATCCTTTAGTTTTATAAACCGAGCTTTATGCTCGGTTTTTTTATATTTAAATCAAAGTTACCCCAGATTTAACTTGTAAATAGGGACTGCTCTAATAGTATTAAACATGCACAATTTATCACTTGTATGAATATCTTAAGAAAGCAGTATAAGGTGACTGCAAGCGAGGGGTTTTTGAAGCTAAGGCAAATGCTTTAGTCAGTTTTCAAGGAGAAAGTGATGTTTAAATACATACTGGCCTGCGTGGCCATTTTAGGCTTAAGTTTACCAAGTGTCGCTGCAGAAAAACCCAATGTACTTGTTATTTGGGGCGATGATGTTGGTATGTGGAATATTAGTGCTTACCATCGAGGTATGATGGGAGGCAGTACCCCAAACATAGATAGCATTGCGAATGATGGCATGATATTTATGGACCATTACGCACAGGCCTCGTGCACTGCTGGCCGCGCTGCATTTATTACTGGTCAGTATCCTATGCGTACAGGTCTCAGTACCGTAGGTCTTCCTGGCGCACCACAAGGTTTGCAAGAGAAAGATCCAACCTTAGCAACCATGCTCAAATCAAAAGGTTATGTTACAGGCCAATTCGGTAAAAATCACTTAGGTGATCGTGATGAACACTTACCAACTAATCATGGCTTTGATGAATTTTTTGGTATTTTATATCACCTCAATGCCGGTGAGTATCCAGAACAACAAGACTATCCTCAAGATGCCAAAACACAAGAAAAGTTTGGTTTAAAAATGCGTGGAGTCATTCATTCAAAAGCGCTTGGAAATGGCAAACAAGAGATTAAAGATCTTGGCCCATTTGGGAAAGAGCGTCAGCGTAATTTAGACCAAGAAGTACTTGTAGAGTCAAAACGCTTTATTCGTGATGCAGTAAAACAGAATAAACCTTTCTTCGTGTGGCATAACACAACTCGAATGCATTACCAAACTAACCTTAATAAAGCTTATGACGGTAAAACTGGCTTTGGTCTATATGCTGATGGTATGGCCGAAATGGATGATGATGTAGGTGAGTTACTTAACTTACTTGATGAACTTAAAGTCGCTGATAACACAATAGTGATGTTTTCTACCGACAACGGTGCCGCATCAAACTCATGGCCAGATGGTGGTAATCAGCCATTTCATGGTGAAAAAGGCGTTGGTGGCTGGGAAGGTGGCTTCAGAGTACCTATGGTTGTTAAATGGCCGGACCATATTCCTAAAGGTGTGAGCACAGGTGAGTTCATGACAATGGAAGATTGGATGCCAACGATTATGTCGTGGGTTGGCGATAAAGATTTAAAAGCTAATTTATTAAAAGGTACCAAAATCAACGGTCAAAAGTATAAGGTTCATTTAGATGGTTTCGATCAAAGTGATATCTTACTAAACAATGGTAAAACAAAGCGTAAAGAGTTCTATTACTTCACCGAAACGACCTTTCATGGAATGCGTTACGGTGACTGGAAGTTAATCTTTACTGAACAAAATCATTGGTTTAGGTCTACACAGCAAGCTCTTACTTCACCTTACATTATTAACTTAAAAATGGATCCATTTGAGCGTTTCATTGATGCTAGGGGGTATGATGAGTGGGCTGAAAACCGTAGTTGGATTTTAGGCCCTGCAGGTAATCAAATTTCAGAGTTTGTAAAAACCTTTAAGGCATTTCCGCCTAGTCAAGAGAGTATGTCAGTACAAGTGGGTAGTGTTGCTGAAATGATTTCTCAGCAAGCGTTAAACCGCTAAAAACGATAGGCTTTACCAGAACACAATGTTGCAAAATGACAGTTTTGCTCATCGCTGGTAAAGCCTTTACTGCTTCGAATTTGAAAACCATGAGCCAGCTCAAGTAATAGTTGCATAAGAATTATGCGATTTACCACTGCATAATCATAATTAATTGATTAATAAATAAATTTTATCTTCATTTCTTACCTAAATAAAATATGCTACTTCTATTTTGTACTCAGAGATATTGTATATAGAAACGCTATATTAGCCCACCTTTGGTAACTTTAATGTTAACAGTGTGTACAAAACGCTACACGAATGTACGTCATTTTTGATTCTCCCTGTGGTTATATTGTTACTACAAGCGTTGAAATGGAAATTCAAAAAGCTTGAATAACTATTCAAACTAACTATCCAGGGGATACTTTATGAAAGTCAAAACACTTTCGATCGCTGTTGCTGCAGCTCTCTATAGTGCTAGTGCTGCACATGCAGTCGGTGTTGAGAACAATCAAGTTAAGCACCAATTAAAAGCACCAAATATTACATTTGAAGAAGTGAAAGCATTTTCCAAAGAGTTCGAGCAAGGTAACTCTTCAAGCATGCTACAAAACGATGGTTTAAATGTTCAATTAAATAGCCAAGCAAGCAAATTTAAAGAAGAAGGTCTGGGTGGCGAACATATTTATATTATTCGTTTACGTGATAACTCTGTTGCTCTTGAAGCTAGAGACTTAACTTCGTCTTTATCAAAATCTATGCAAGCTCAAGGTATTACCAAAGTTTTTGAAAAAGGTCAGGCTGCAATTTCAGCCGTTACAGAATATCAAAACAAGCTTTATTCGAAACAACGTGCTGTTATGCAAAACGTAACGGCAGTTACAGGGCGTACAGAGATGCGCCGTCAATTCACTAAAGCGCTAAATGGTTTCTCTGTAAAAATGACAGAGCAAGAGGCATTACAGGTCGCTTCGCTTGGCTCTGTTGTATCAGTAATGCGTTCTAAAAATTATGATTTACTTTCAGATGAAGGCCCTAAGCACATCGGTGCTGATCAAATTTGGGATGGAACAAGTGTTCCAAGTGGGATCAAGGGCAAAGGTGAAGGCCAAATCATAGGTATTATTGATACAGGTATTAACTCAGATCACCCGTCATTTGCAGCTGTGGGTGCTGATGGTTATGAGCATGAAAACCCATTTGGTGCGGGCGTTTATGTTGGTGACTGTGTTGAAGAGCCAGAAGAGATTCAATGTAATAACAAACTAATTGGTGTACGTTCTTACGATGTGATCACAGATGCGTTTGATGCCATGATCCCAGGCTGGCCGGCGATTGGTGAAGATTATCAAGGTCATGGTTCGCATGTTGCGTCAACTGCGGCAGGTAACGTAGTCAAAGACGTTCCATATATGCTACCTAGTTTTGGTGAAAATACTGATGGCAATATCTTGAAAGAGGGTTTATTCCCTGAAATCTCAGGTGTTGCACCGCATGCAAATATTATTTCTTATCAAGTATGTTACCCATCAAGTGAAGAATACGCAGGTTGTCCTGGTGAAGCGTTAGTTGCTGGTATTGAAGATGCAATTTCTGATGGGGTTGATGTAATCAACTTCTCAATTGGTGGAGCCGACTCAAACGTTTGGGCCGATCCAGTACAACTTGCATTCTTAGCAGCGCGTGAAGCGGGCATCAACGTTGCCGCGGCAGCAGGTAACAGCGGTCAGGGGTGTGGCGCAGCTGAATGTTTTGGCTATTTAGATAACTCGTCGCCGTGGCTTGCGCAAGTTGCAGCAACAACACATGGCCGTACTGTTGTCGTTGAAACTGCAGTTGAATATGCGGGCTTTGCTGATGAAACGATGGGTTCTGAAGTACCAAGTTGGTCAGATATGGGGTTAGTTGGCGGTGCCATTAATAGCGAAGAAATTACCGGCGTTGTTGTCTGGGCTAAAGACTATGAAGACGTCAATGGCTTTAAAGACTCTGATGGATACTGTACTGCCGATTATCCTGAAAATACGTTTAATTTCTACAAAGATGGGACAGAAATAGCTGGTGCGGCTGATGGCAGCACGAATGTTATTGTAATCTGTCAACGTCACTCAGCTACAGATACAGCTGCCAATGCCCGTACCGCAAAAGTAGATCATGTAAAAGCCGGTGGCGCTGATGGTTTCATTATGTTTAACCGTGACAGTGATCAAGCTACAGTACCTGAGGCTTACTCATTACCAGGCGTTCATTTTACCTATGATCAATGGAATGGTGTGTGGCCCGATGACGGTTTAGAAGATTGGGTTGATAGCACATCAGAGAAAGGTCATATGATCACTATTAAGCCAACAGTGATTGAGCGCCGTGTTGATGCTGAAGATGCTGATTGGTTAGCAACCTTCTCATCGCGTGGTCCATCTTATTCGAATGTTGAAGTACTAGCTCCAACACTTGCAGCTCCTGGTGTTGATATTTATGCGGCATACTCTGATGAGCATCCTTTTGTGGCACCACATGGTCAAGATTATGCAGCGATTAGCGGCACGTCTATGGCATCACCTCATGTTGCCGGTGCAATGGCATTACTGCGTCAGATTCATCCTGAGTGGAGTGCAGCCGAGATTCAATCTGCACTATCAATGACTGCCGAAAACGTAGTTAAGTACCATCGTTTAAACAGTGAAAATGATGTTGTTGCTGATGCTAAAATTTACCGTGCTGGTGCAGGTCGAATCAATGTTGCATTAGCAGCTGAAGCTGGTTTTGTTATGGACGAAACAGCCGACAACTTCTTAGCGGCTGATCCATATAATGGCGGTACACCTCACAAACTTAACTTACCAAATTTGGTTAACTTTTCTTGTGCACCAGAGTGTCAATGGGTTCGAACTATCAAAGCAACAGAAGATGGAACCTGGACTGTAAGCCATGAAGATGTTGAAAACTGGGCATTTGATGTTAATTCACAAACCGCTCAAAATGGTGTGAATATTGATATCTTCCCGAAAACTTTCTCACTGAAAAAAGGTGAAACGCAAACAATCATTGTTAAAGCATCAATCATGGATACCCAAGATTGGTTTAGTAACTCAGAAGTTGAGCTTCATACCAACCTTGTGTTCCAAGCTGAAGAAGCTGGTATCCCAGATGCACATTGGCCAGTAGCGTTTAAATATGACCGCGGTAATTTACCATCTTCATTAGAAACAACTGCTCATTCAAATGTAGGCACTTATGTTGCTAAAGGTATTGTATTACCGAGTGTTGAAGCACCTGTTGCACGCGCATATGAGCCGGTTAAAGCAGATATCACGACAGTAACTTTGCCAAAAGATGATGAGCGTACTTTCCCGTGGGCCATGAATCGAACAGAAGAAGTTGATGCTAGTGATATTCTAGATGAAGCAACATTTACTAAGTTTGTAACAGTGCCTGCGAACACAAAACGTTTTATTGCTGAAACTGTTGGTGTTGAATCAGAGCTAGAAGGTACATTGAATGTGGGTAACCCAATTATCTATGTAGGTAAAGATTATAACGGTGATGGTATTGTTCAGCCACAAGACGAGATCTTATGTGTATCTAACCATTTAATTTATAAAAACTTCTGTAATATCAACAACCCTGAAGAAGGTGAGTACTGGGTTGTAGTTTATAATACGAATAAATCGTCTGTTGATGCTGTTGAAGAAACCTTTGAACTTGCTACAGCGGTTGTGTCTGATCAAGTAGCTTCTGGTGTGACAGCCAGCCTTCCTAGCAGTGATGGCCAAAACACAGTTGAAATGACTGTTAATTGGGATATGGAATTTGATTCAGACAGCGTTTACTACTCTTTGCTTGATGTGGGCACATCGGCCGTAAATCATGGCAACCTAGGCTCTGTTCCATTTAAGCTTAACCGTGGCAATGATGTTGCTCATCTTGATGCGCCATATACAGGTGCAAAAGTGGGTGATATGGTGCCTTACACATTTGAAGTATTAGCGAATAACTCAGGTATAGATCGTGAGTTCTCACTAGAACTTGATATTCCTGCTGGTCTTGATATCAAAGCAGAAAATGTAATGGTTTCAACAGCATCTGAAATCAACGTTGAAATTGCTGATGGTAAAGTTATTGTAACGGGCACACAAGCGGATACCCGAGATGTAGAGCCAGATTACATCGTCACTGATAACATCACTGATGAAATGTGTCGTACGCCTGATTTTGGTAACTCAAACCCAGGCGGTTATGTCGACTTATCTGAGTTTGGCATTATGCCTATGCTTTCAGGCTTCGATGAAAGTAATCTATATAATTCACGAAGTGGTTATTCGTTACCAATAGCAAGCTTTTACAATGGCGCATTTGACACATTCAGTCTCTATAACAATGCTGATAATACAAATATCCAAAACTCGATAATTCAAATTCGTGGTATGGGGACAGTGAATACAAGCGGTAGTCGTTACTTCTTCCCAGTGCATAATCCGTTTCCTTATGAAACATTCCCTTATGAGAATATGGGTCCATTATGGCGTGGTTGGGAGTTTGCTGAGAGCGGCTTATTACGTTCAGTAATGTCAGTGGGTTTATCGTCTAACGAAGGGATCTCACTTGCAAGTACAACAACAGGTTGGGGTATTATTGAGTGGGATAACGCGTCAGATTACGACAACCCTGTTTATGATCGTGAAACGGGTCAATATACTTACACTAAACGTGATAACTCATTTGACTTCCAAGTGCTGTTTAATGCCAATACGCGCTTTGGTAAAGGCGAGCATGAAATTTACTATGCATACGATAATTTAGATTTTGGTACTACTCGTCCTGCTGGAAGTATCGGTTTACAAGGTTTCCGCGGTGCACAATATCAATACGGTCCTCTTGAAAGCTATCGCGGTATTCAGATTGCTTATAACAACTTAGATGAAGTAATCAGCGATGGATACGTAGTATGTATGGACTATGTTGGTCCAGAGTCATCACAATTTGAAGTCACCGCATGGGCCGAAGTTATGCCAACCGCTACAGGTCAAACACTTGAAGTTGCGGCTAAAGCAGCAATCTCGGGTCTGAATGACATGACTTCAACTGCAACACTGGCGATCCCTGGTAACATCACAGTGATTGCACTTGATGATATGGTGACAACTGAGGAAACACCGATTAGCTTCGACGTTCATCACATTGATGAAAAGAACTCGAAGAATGAAATCTCGGTAATTTCTGATGATGTAAGCTACGAAGTTGATGGCGATACAGTAACTATTACACCAAATGAAAACTTCTCTGGTGAGACAGAAGTAACTGTAAAGGTGTCTGATATTGAATACCCATCAGACGCAGCAAGCACAACCTTTATGTTAACAGTCGAGGCAGTAAACGACGCACCTGTTGTGGTTGTTGAAGCAAGTTCTCAGCAAGTCACTGAAGGCAGCGTTATTACCCTAGATGCCTCAGCATCTCATGATTTAGATAACGATGAGTTAACTTTCTCATGGCAAGGCCCAGGTACTATCGCAAGTCCAACATCAGCAATCACTGAAGTATCAGGTCTAACGGCTGGTGAGCATCAGTTTACCGTATTGGTAAGTGATGGAATAGAAGCGATGGGACTAGGAGTTGCTGTGACAGTAACGGCTGAAGAAACAACGGTCGTTCCTGAAGAAGAAGCGCAATCAAGCTCTGGCTCAAGCGGCTCTTTAGCATGGATAACAGTGTTATTAGCTGGTTTTGCCGGTCTTCGTCGCCGTATGAAACGAGACTAAACACTCCCTAAGTGTGTTATGTAGCAAAGGGCCTTCGGGCCCTTTTTTTGTCATTGAGTAAATTAAATAATGGAATTTAATAACTAAAACTGAAAACCTATGTAGCAAAATGTACAAGCTATTTAATATTTCTTTCAGTATGTTAGTTTGACGATAGTAGATAAAATAAGTCATTTTACTGCGTTGTGTGGCAAAAAAATTATACAAAAATGTATGCAAACGCTATGATCGCCCCAGAACAGAAAGGGCTAAAAGAGTTTTAGTTTATTAAGTTAGTATAGTAGTCGTTTATTACGGCATTAAGGTGAGTTACGTTAATGAAAAGGTTGTTTGGTTCAATGTGTTGCTTAGCTGCATCAACTGCATTTGCGCAGGATGATGTTAAGCAGCCGCAATTGATTAAAAAGTCTACTTTTCATGCAAGCGTTACGCTAGGCTACGGTGGTATTGAAAACCCAGTACTTGATGCCGATGATGTTATTTCGCCAATTCTGCCAAGCTTGGCTTATTATGGTGATAGCTGGTATTTCGATGATTTTTCTATTGGTTACAGCTTATTTGAATCTGAGAAATTTTATATTGATTTACTGGGGCGCTTTAATGATGATGGCTTTTTCTTTGAGTTAGATGGGGTAGATAAACTCTACGCGACAGGTGTGGTACGTTCTAGTTCAGGTCGACCTACAATTCCAAGTGCTTCACCAATTAACTTAACACCGATAGAGCGTAACCTTTCTTATATGGCTGGCTTTTCATCAGCTTTAAATGTTTATGACGACATTTGGTTGAGTGCGGCATACGTGCACGATATAACCAATGTTCATAATGGCTATGAAATCTTATTCAATGGCTACCAAGCATTTACACTGTTTTCCGGTATTGCTGGCATTGAGGCTGGTATAAACTACAAAAATGAAGAGTTAATTGACTATTACTACACGGTTAGCCCCACAGAGAGCAAAACTCGCTTATTAAGTTATAATTTAGAAAGTGCCACCAATTACTATTTAAAAGTAAGCTACGAGTATCCGATCAGTGATAATTTTAGTGTTGATTTCAAACTAAAGCACACTTGGCTTGATAGCAATTTAGCTAACTCACATATGATTAATAAAAATGGCTATTTCTCAGGTTTTACTGGCATTACATACCATTTTTAGGCCAACTGATTGAGATTTGAGCGCCGCCGGTTTCGAGGTTATTGGCTAAACCAATTTTACCGCCATGCCAGCTAGCAATACGATGCACGATATAAAGTCCTAATCCATAACCACTCGCCAATTTATCTCCTTCACCTTGTTTGAATGGTTCAATTAACGCATCAGCATTTATAGGCAACCCTGGTCCATCATCTGTGACGCTTATCAAGTAATTACCTGCTTTCTCTTCAGTGCTTATATAAATAGTGTGCTTTGCGTATTTTGTGGCGTTGATCAGTAAGTTTTGTACCGCGATTGCCATAAAGCTTGTTTCGCAAAAAGCAGCGTCAACCCCAAGAGTTGGAATAAATTTGAGTTCTTTGTATAAATCAAATTTAGCTATTTCCGTGTTGATCAGTTTAGTTAAGTTAACTTTTTCCTGGTTAAACACACTTTGTTGATGCTCTAAACGAGCAAACGATAAATATTGTTCTAAGCGCAATTCAATCTCATCGATATCACGCTCTATTTGGCTACTTTCTAACGAATCTAGTTCTGCGATTGATAACGCAAATCGCATACGCGAGAGTGGGGTACGAATTTCATGAGAAATAATGCGGGATAAATCGCTATGAAGCTGCACAAATTTGTTGATACGCTCTGACATATCAGTAAAGGTGTTTGCAAGCGGTGCAATGGATGAATTTGGCTTTATATCGAGCTCTATTCGTTGCGGTTTTTTGCTGAAGCGGTAGGCTGCACGTTGCAATAAGCTCAAATCACGAAACACTGGGCGTATAAACAATAAAATCATCACACCAAGCAAAAAATAAAAGGCGAAAAAAGCAAACCAGTCAGTTTTTGCGTGTGAAATCAGGTTAATGGGGCCAACTTTTTGAATGCTACCATTACTGCCCTTGAGATATATAAATTGCTGATTATGCTCAGTGACACTGATAATACCGTCTTGATTAAACGTGTCGAGCAAAGAATCAGGCAATGCAATTTCACTTATGCTTAGGCTACTGATCCGCGAGTCTTTTTGCTCTGCTATTTGCGTAAGTTCAGCAACACTAATTTGTATACTCGGCACATGCTTAGAAAAAAACTCATTATAAAGCTGACCAAACGCAAGAACTAAAGCAATTAAGCTTACTGTGATAATC
Organism: Pseudoalteromonas sp. S2721; assembly: GCF_005887425.1. Lineage (NCBI taxonomy): Bacteria > Pseudomonadati > Pseudomonadota > Gammaproteobacteria > Alteromonadales > Pseudoalteromonadaceae > Pseudoalteromonas > Pseudoalteromonas sp. S2721. The sequence goes on along the minus strand of NZ_PNCZ01000007.1, from coordinate 29,963 downwards.
AGGTAAAGCTTAAAAAATTGCTGCTTCATAGTTTTGAAATATCCAAACTGTAGCCTTTGCCTCGCACCGATTTAATATCCAACGAATTTTTGTGGCTGCTTATCGTATCTTTGAGTTTTTTACGTAATCGGCTCACTTTTAAATCTATAGCGCGGTCTAGTCCGTCATACTCACGGCCAATGACATGTTTAAACAGCACTTCGCGAGAGACTGGCTGCGGCATATTCTTCGCTAGATAGGCGATAATATCAAATTCACTCTCGTTTAGGTTCAGAGCAGTATTATGAAAGTAGATATCACGCTTTTTACTGTCTATGCGTAAACAGTCGCTGTGATCTGAAAAGTTATCTTGGCTTACAGTGTGGGCGATGATTGTTTTAATTTTCGCTAATAATAGCTCAGGTTTAATGGGCTTTATTAAGTAGTCGTAAGCACCTAAGTTTAGGCCTTTAATTTGTGATTGCACTGAGTCTAAAGCTGTTAAAAAAATAACAGGACAGGTGTATTTTTCTTTTAGTTGTGAAATTAATTCAAAACCATTGCCATCAGGTAACATCACATCACAGATAATCAATGAGGGAATAAAGGTAATTTCACTACTACGGTAATCTTCAGCTGTATTAAATACATCAATGGTATAGCCGTGTTTTAATAAAAATGTTTGAATTAAATTGGCTAGTTTCACATCATCTTCAATTAAAAAAATATGCTGCATCATAAACTCCAGCCAAAGCGCCGCTTTATACGGTAATCTTTGGCTTCATAGCTAACTATTGAGAGACGCTGCTGTTTAACAACGTTGCTGCTCAAAGGGTTAATTAACTTAACGGTAAGAGGGTATTCTGTTTTGATTAAAAACTGTTTGGCTATTAATCCTGTTTGCGTGTAGCACTGAGTGTAATGAGGGCGTTGGGTTACTTCTAAACAAAGTTCTTCATAAGGAGCAACTCGAAAATGAACTTGCACATTAAACTCGCAGGCTTTTTGTTTTGCTTCTGTCACACAGACTGTTGGTGAAACTTTAAAAAAGACCTGTTCAGCTTTATCTTCAGCTTGAGAGTAGCAGCAAAAACTAAAAAGCAGAGCCGCCCAGCTTAATCGGTTTATCATTTAACCAAGTCCCTGAGCGATTGGTCGTCTAAATTTCAAAGCAATATTTACCATTAAAAACAGATGAAACCATTCAAAATCATAGTGAGTATTCATTTATTTACCGCTTATTATCATTATTATTTATGCAGTCTATATGAGTTATTTCATGATAAAAAAGCGCGCTTATCATACCTCATTTATTTCATTAGCTACAAATTGCCTTACATTAAAGCTTGTGTTTCAGAGTTTTTTGTAGTGCCTCGTTCAGATCTTTATTAGCTTGTTGTTTTAAAAGATAAAGTGAATTTATATTTGTTTTTATGTAATAATTTTTCACTATATAAATGCGCTATTAGTTTTTACTATTCACGCTTATTTGTTAATTGTTTCGTACAAATTGATACAATTTGGTGCGCGCTCTGAAAGTAATTAGTTTTTCACAAAGTTAATATAGAAAATGATACTCAACAGATTCGACCTCTGTTTGCTTTTTTTCTGATAGTATAGATAGGTTATAAGTAGTTTAAGCAGTGAACAAATATGTTAAGTCCTTATTATCAGCAGCATGCTGATTACGTTTCTATCTCACGCGAGCAAGGCTGTCGCTTTGCTAAGTTAGTGGCGGATGATTTCAATCCGTTACACGATAAAGATGCTAAAAAGTTTTGTGTGCCGGGCGATTTACTTTTTTCGCTGGTTTTAAACCGCTATGGTATTAGTGAAAAAATGGAGTTCACTTTTGCCGGTATGGTTGATGAAAATTCAAAGCTGACTTTTCCTGAAGGTGCTGATGAGTTTGCTATCACCGATGGCGAAAAAGTGATGCTAAAAGTAAAGCGTGAAGGGGCTGTTAGCCAATGTCCTGAGTTAACAAATAGCTTAATAAAAAACTATGTTGAGTTTTCTGGTACTACCTTCCCACATGTCATCATTCCATTAATGGGCAAGCAAGATGTGATGATCAACCCAGCCCGCCCAATGGTGATTTACGAATCAATGTTGATTAACCTTGACCGCCTTGATATCAGTGCACCTGAATTAGAGTTTGCTGAGCCTGATTTTGAGTTTACTGGCAAACGCGGAAAAATTACGCTTCGCTTCAACCTGTTAGAAAATGGCGAAAAAGTAGGGGCGGGTGAAAAGCACATGCTTGTATCTGGCATTCGTGATTATTGCCAAACAACGGTTGATGACCTAATTAGTTTTTATAATCACCGGAAAGAGTCACTTAAACCGGCGTAATCTTTACAATTACGACAAAGGGCGCTTATTGCGCCTTTTTTGTTGCTGATGTTCCGCGTACAATAGCGTTTTTATAGCTAAATATACTTCAGACTATGTCAGTAGCGACCTTTTCAGAGTTAAATCTTGCACCTGCATTGCTAACAGCCTTGCAAGAAGAGAATTATCACACACCCACAGCAATTCAAGCGCAAACCATCCCACTTATTTTAGCGGGTGCAGATGTAATGGGCAGCGCACAAACTGGTACGGGTAAAACTGCTGCCTTTGTTTTACCACTACTGCACAATTTGTTATCTGCTGAAGTACTCCCTGATGCTGTTAAAGTCCTAATTTTAACGCCAACCCGAGAGCTCGCACAGCAAGTTTTTGCAAGTGTAGAGCGTTATGCTGCGCATACTGAAATAAAAGCGGCACTGGCTTATGGCGGCGCTAGTATTGGACCACAAATTAAAGCCATAAAAGGGGCGCAGGTTGTTGTTGCAACTCCGGGGCGTTTACTTGATCATCTGATCAAAGGCAGTATTAAACTTTCTAGTATTAATGCTTTGGTATTTGATGAAGCTGATCGCATGCTTGATATGGGGTTTATTGACGAGATAAAACGTATCTTGCGTCATATGCCAAAAGAACGCCAAACCTTACTTTTTTCAGCCACATTTGACGACAGCATCTTTAAACTTAGTAAGCAGTTATTAAATGATCCTAAATTAGTTGAAGTGAATAAACGCAACTCAGCAGCGGTTGAAGTTGAGCAGCTAGTTTATGCGGTTGATGAAGACCGTAAACGCGAGCTGGTATCACATATGATTGGCATGAAAAATTGGCAGCAAGTACTTATATTCACTCGTACTAAACAAACCGCTGATGTGCTTGCTAAAGAAATGTGTAAAGATGGCTTAAAAACCGAATCAATTCATGGTGATAAAAGCCAAGGGGCGCGAGATAAAGCATTACAAAACTTTAAATCTGGTGTAACTCGGGTATTAGTCGCGACGGATGTGGCCGCTCGCGGCCTTGATATTGCCTCTTTAAAATATGTCATTAACTATGAGCTACCTTATGTGGCTGAAGATTATGTGCATCGAATAGGTCGTACAGGTCGTGCTGGCGAAAAAGGGTTAGCTTTGTCGCTAGTTAGCATTGATGAACAATGGTTATTAGATGAAATAGACATTTTACTGGGCACCAGACTTACTCCTCAGTGGTTACCGGGGTATGAGCCAGATTTAACGAAAGAGCCTAAAAATATAAGAAAAAACACTAATAAAGCTCGTCGCTCGCGAGATAAAAAGCGTATTTTGGGTCAAAAAAGTATGAGACACCGTAAAAAGTGACGTATATTTATACTATCCACTGACTAAAATAAGTGTGTAGTATGTTAGAAGTTAATAAATGGTCATTTTGTCAGCCTGACAACCAGTTTTCTTTGCAAAAATGGCAAAAAACAGTCGATTTAATGACCGAGTTATTCTCAGCGCCTGCAGGCTTTATTGTTCATAAGACAGATGAAGCATACCGCATAATTGTTTCTAGCGAACAACGAGAAAACCCTTACCATGCTGGAATCGAGTTAGCCATTGACGACAATATCTTTTGCAAAAAGGTATTAAAAGATATGGCTCCTTTATACATTCCACAAGTTAGTCTAGATAATCAATGGGATGATTGTCCACTTACTGTCGATGGCGTTGAATCCTATTTAGGTGTGCCTATAACTTGGCCGAACGGGGAACCGTTTGGTACTTTTTGTGTAATGGATTTTAAGAAAACTGATTATCAGCATAGTCTTTTAGAACTCATCGAACAGCTTAGGGATATGGTGGAAGATGATTTAGCTCTACTTGATAATTTCACCCAAATGCGTGAAATTGCGATGCTAGACCCCCTCACAAATATTTATAATCGCCGCGCACTCAATTTACTTTGCCAACATAAATTAAATCTTGCCGCCCGGTTGGGCTTTAATATCTGTTGTTTGTTTATCGATATAGATAACTTTAAACCACTCAATGATAAGCATGGTCACGAAGTAGGAGATAAAGCACTGATATGTCTGGCTGATACATTGAAGCAATATCTACGAGAGGCTGATATTATTGGCCGCTTAGGAGGAGATGAATTTATTGCGGTTCTGCAAGTGAAAAGTAACGACTGTATCGAAGCGATTAGCTACAAACTTAATGAAGCGTTTAAAGAAAACCTTAAACATATGGCAATACCTGAACTTAATTTGAGTATAGGCTCAGGTATTGTAGCTCAACCTAAAGAAACATTTGCTGAGCTATTAAAGCGGGCTGATGAAGATATGTATGAGAAAAAGCAAGCCTCTAAACTTGCCCGCTAAGCTATTTGCTTTTCAGCTAGGTTTAATTCCATGGTTGCTTTAAGTAGACGGTAAAGGTTAATTGACGCATCAATTTCTTCTTTACGGTTAGTTAAGCTCTCAATATTTAAACCTAGCGGTACATCTAAATGCGCACAGCTTTGTAAAATTAAATCGAGATTCTCACGGCAAATACGCACTGATTCACTCAATGTATTTGCAGAATCTAACATGCGATACTTAGTTGCTTCTGGTACCGAAATTCCTAACCACTCCATAAAGTCTAAGGTTTTTTCACCACCACAAGGGGTAAACGTTAGAATAATGCGTTTTGGTGTTGTGCCTTGTGCTTTACAGCTACGCGCATAGCTGGTGATCAAATCAATCGTTGCTTGGGCATTGTAAACGGCTTGTGAGATGAAAAACTTACAACCTTGTGCTGTTTTTTCAACTAAACGCTCATGTTCATTGCGTTTGCTAGCGTGACGTTCGGCAATGGTAACGCCACCTAAAAACACATCACTGCTTTGCTTTGCAAGCGTTTTATATGCATCAGGAAGGCTTAGTTTGATATCGCCATGAGATGATGGACTACCCACTAACACTAAGTTTTTTAATTCGAAGTCGTTACGTGTTTCGTTTAGCCATTCGGTAAATTCAGCTTCACCTCGTTGCGCTACGCTTTTGTATGTGATCACATCTAGTTGTGACAAGCTGCGCAGTAATTGACTGTATTCACGTGGATCCACTGTTTCTTTAAATGGGAAAGGACGCGGCTTTGCAATGCGGCTACTTTCATCTTGAATGTCGTAAATAATCACGCCATCGTATTCAATTTCGTGTAAACGACCAAGTAGCTTTTGGGCAATGGTTTCAAGCTGTGCTTTATCAGTCCCTGACTTTGGAGGTGTGGTACCGATCAGGTAGACGCCTTGGTTGGTGTCTTCAATTTTTTCTTGTAATGATAAAGCCATAATCCTCATTCCAGCTCGTGCTAATGTTTATGACAAATAATATAGCAGCCATTTAGACGTCTAGATAGATTTTTTTCATGAAAGTTTTTCAATGACTATGAATTTTACTCAAGTTTAAAGCTGAGCGTTTAGTTAAATTGACACACCTGTTTACATAAATTGTTGCTCTGACCCTCATATTTTCTAGCGCTTTGATGCATAATCAAGCAGCAATGATTATGAGAAAAATAACTAATAAGGGAACATTATGAAATTTAGATTATTAGCAACCAGTGTTGCTGTAACACTGGCGCTGAGTGGCTGCGCAAGTAACTCACAGTCAACTATGGTTAAAGAAGTCGAAATTGAGCAGCGAGTCAGCCAAGGTGATAACCGTGTATTTAGCCAAGATTACCTATTAGAAGAGCTTGAAAACGGCCTTCGCGTGATGGTCGTTAAAACGGATTACCCAGATGTTGTGTCACTGCAAATTCCGGTATCGGTTGGTTCACGTAATGAAGTTGAAGCAGGTAAAACCGGTTTTGCCCACTTCTTTGAGCATATGATGTTTAAAGGCTCTGAAAAATTCCCGCAAGATGTGTATTCAGATATTTTAAAGAACTCGGGTGTTGATAATCGCGCGTATACGACCAACGATTACACGAACTATCACTTAAACTTCTCAAAAGAGCACTTAGATAAAGTACTTGAAATCGAAGCTGATATTTTCCAAAACCTGACATACAGCGAAGAGCAGTTCCGCACCGAAGCGCTGACTGTAAAAGGTGAGTATTTAAAGAATAATGCTAGCCCAATTCGTAAGTTACTTTCTGCAGTTCGTAACGAAGCATTCGAAAAGCATACGTATAAGCACACTACAATGGGCTTTTTCGAAGACATTGAAGCTATGCCTGATCAAATGGCGTACGGTAAAGAGTTTTTCGCTAAATTTTATAAACCAGAATATGTATCTTTAGTCATTGTTGGTGATGTTGATCCACAAGAAACCATGGCGATGGTGAAAAAGCATTGGGGTAACTGGAAAAAAGGCGATTACCAAGCAGACATTCCTGTTGAGCCAAAGCAAAAAACAGCAAAATATGTACATGAGAAAAATGATGGTTTACCAGGCCACTGGTTGCTTGTGTCATACAAAGGCACGGCATGGGATCCTACTCAAAAGGACCGTGCCGCTCTTGATTTGATCTCACAGCTGTATTTCTCTAATAATTCGGCACTTTATCAAGAACTTGTTGTTGATAAACAAATTGCCAGCCAAATGTTTACCTATAACCCAGATACTAAAGATCCAGGTTTATTACATGTTTTTGTAAAAGTAGAGAACGAAGCGGACCTTGCTAAAGCCCGTGATGCGATTAACCGTACCTATGCACAAGCGCGTACTGAGTTAGTAGATGCGCAAAAGTTAGCTGATTTAAAATCAAACCTAAAATATAGCTTTATTAATGGCTTAGATTCATCGCAGTCAATCGCTTCAACACTTGCAAGCTACATGCACTTTGAGCGCGACCCAGAGGTGATTAACCAACTTTATGCCACGGCTGATAGCATCACGCCTGAGGATATCAAAACGGTAGCAAACAAGTACTTTGTTGATTCAAGCCGTACCACGGTGACAATGTCGGCGCTTGATAAAGTGGCTGGTTTTGAGCAAGAAGTTGATTTAAATGCGGCAGTTGCCAGTATTGAGCAAGCCCCAACAGAGCGTCACTTTAAAGTACTTGATAAAACAAATAGCTCACCATTGGTTGATGTGAACTGGTTATTCAATACCGGTGCAGCGGCTGATCCCCAAGGCAAAAAAGGCTTAGCGGCATTAACAGCTGCAATGCTAGCGCAAGGTGGCTCAGAAACGATGAGCTACAAAGATATTCAAAAAGCGCTATATCCACTAGCGGGAAGCTTTGGCTATCAAATCGATAAAGAGATGATTTCTTTACGTGGTCGTGTACATAAAGATAATGCTGCGCAGTGGTATGCACTTGTTAGCGACCAGATGTTAAACCCAGGCTTTAGAGAAGATGATTTTAAACGCCTGAAAAAAGAGCTTATTGATAGCATTAAAGCAGGCCTTAAAGCATCTAATGACGAAGAGCTAGGTAAAGAAGTGCTTTATCATCAACTTTATAAAGGCCACCCGTATGAAAGCTATAACTATGGTGATTTATCAGACCTTGAAGCACTGACACTTGACGATGTAAAAGCATTTTATGCTAATCAGTTTACCCAATCTAAGTTAACAGTGGGTCTAATTGGTGCGATCCCGAGTGATGTTAAATCGACTATGCTGAAAGATTTAACATCGCTTCCACAAGGTAAAGAAAGCCGCTTAACGATCCCTGATGCGCCAGTGCTAAAAGGTCATCATGCAACGATTGTTGAAAAATCAGCGCAATCTACCGCAGTGTCATTTGGTTTCCCAATCGATACAATTCGTAGCAGTGATGACTGGACTGCGCTTTGGTTAGTGCGCTCTTACTTTGGCGAACACCGCAGCTCAAACAGCTTCTTGTATCAGCGTATTCGTCAAACCCGTGGTATGAACTATGGTGACTATGCATACATTGAGTACTTCCCGCGTGGTATGTTCCAAACTAAACCAGATGCTAACTTAGGCCGTTCCGAGCAAATTTTCCAAGTATGGTTACGTCCGCTTCGTTCTAATAACGATGCGCACTTTGCAACACGTACGGCATTATTTGAACTTGATAAGCTAATTAAAAATGGCATCAGCAAAGAAGATTTTGAAGCGACTCGTAACTTCTTAATTAACTTTGTGCCACAAATGGTTGCAAGCCAAGACCGCCAATTAGGTTATGCCCTTGATAGTGAGTTCTATAACACTGAGAGCTTTGTTGACTATGTGCGCGGCAAGCTTGAAAAGCTAACCCTTGATGATGTTAACCGTGTTATTCGCGATAACCTGCAAACAGAGAATATCCACTATGTGTTTATTACTGGTGATGGCAAAGATATGCAAAAACGCTTAGCTTCAGAGCAAACATCACCAATGGTGTATAACGCTGAAAAACCAGCAGAACTTGTTGCTGAAGATAAAGTCATTGCAGACTATAAGCTCGCAATACCAGCAAAAAATATTAAAGTACTTGATGTCGAAAAAGTATTTCAGTAATAACTGGATAAACAAGCTCTAATCAATGCCCCTAATTAGGGGCATTTTTCTAGGTTTAATGGCTCGATGTTATCAGCAACCACAAGTTGATTTCGCCCTGCTTCTTTTGCTTGATAAAGCGCGCTATCAGCCATTTCAATGAGTAACATGGCATCACTATCGCTACTAGGGTAAATAGTAGCTAAACCAATACTAACCGTTAATGGATGACCTGTAAGTTCAGCTAATTGTAATTTACTGATCATATCTATTAAGCGTGTTACTAGACTTTGTGCTTGCTTACTTTGTGTATTGCCAAGCACCAGTACAAACTCTTCACCACCGTATCTGGCGCACAAGTCACCGGGCCTGCGAGTAAATTCAGGCAGTAGTTTTGCAACTTCTTTTAGACAGCTATCACCAACTAAGTGACCAAATTTATCATTTAGCGTTTTAAAATTATCAAGGTCAATCATAGCTAACGAAACAGGTAAATTTAATCTCGAGCAACGACTCCATTCTTGTAAAATAAAACTATCAAAAAATCGTCTATTAGCTATTTGTGTTAGGCCATCAATTCTAGCAAGTTGTTGGACTTGTTGTTCAGCAAGCTTTCTTTCGGTGATATTTAAGTGACTTATAACGATAAAACGCTGATTATCATAAAAAAGAGAAGCTGCTCGCATTAAAAACCAGCGCTTTTCCATGTCGCTATGGCATGGATATTCAAGATAGAACTCTTCGCACTGATGGTTAATTACTTGTTTTATTCCATTAAACGCTTTTGCTCCAAACTCATCGTTTTGGCAAGCCGCTGACCTACAAATTGCGAGGTAATTTTGTTGTTGCCATTGCTCATTGCACGCACAGTTATTTTGTTCGCCAAATGTTTGCCAGCTGCGATTTACAAATTTGATATCGCCTTCGGCGTTGATGACAACAATATGCTCAGGGAGAGTATCGAGTATTAACCTTAAAAATTCCTTTGACTCAAGCACACCAATTCCTGCTTTACACTTTTCTAAAGAGTAGCAATAAATTATTAGATTGCATGGTTAAAAGTAAAAAAGAGTGTGATTGAATAAATTTTACAGATGATAACTTACGAAGATTTATGTGTAGTTTAATTTATTCATGCTCATCAGTGAGTAAGTTAAGTATAACTTCAGTCATTATTTTTGAGATTGAATCAATGCGTTCGGGCATAGCTTGTGCGGTGATTGAGTAACCTTCTACAAATGGGATAAATATAGATACAGCTCTAGAAACGTTTGAGTCTGAGTGAGAAATAGGTCGCAATTTATCAGCTAAGATCAATGCCATTTCTTCGTAGTAAAATTTTATATGTTGATTGATAACTTCATTTCGTGTCGATATAGCCCAATACTCCCTAAATATTCTGCACATTTGGGTTAATTTCAAACCATGACTTAGAAAGCTCTCTAGCAGCGAATGGAGCTCATTGCTTGGGTTCTCTAGGTTGCTTATTGGATCCATTTGTCTCATATCGTCAAGACATGATTTGAAATAGCGATCTGCCATCGCCTTTAAAAGCTCATCTTTATTTTTGAAATAATATTGAACATTGCTCAAAGTCATACCAGCTTCGTTGGCAACTTTTCTCATTGTCACGCCATAATCACCTTCGTGTCTAAGAATATGCAAAGCCGTATCTATTATTAAATCTGTTTTGGCATTTTTCTTCATTAAAATCTCAAAGTATTTCTGCTTAGTAATCAAACCTTATCATTTTACGAGTACTCAACAGTTAAATTCAATGTTGACATTGTAGGTCATCTGACCTAAATTTTAATTAGGTCACTTGACCTAATTGTTTTTATTGTTGAGGAATAGGCATGATAAATAGTAAACGCACACCACAAAGTAGCTTTGATAATATTAAAGATTATCCTTTTAAAGCTAATTACTTTAGTGACTTGAATGGATATGAAGGCTTGAGGGCTCACTACCTTGATGAAGGTAATCCTGACTCTGAAGAAATTTTTTTATGTCTGCATGGTGAGCCTGCTTGGAGTTACCTTTACAGAAAAATGATCCCTGAATTTGTTAACGTCGGAGGCAGGGTGATAGCCCCAGATCTTTTTGGCTTTGGTAAGTCAGATAAACCAATTGATGAGAATGTTTATACGTTTGAGTTTCATCGTAACTACTTAATCGAACTTATTAAGAGGTTAGATTTAAATAATATTACTTTGGTTTGCCAAGATTGGGGAGGGCTTTTGGGTCTTACATTGCCTCAAGATATGCCAGAGCGTTTTAAAAGATTAATCATCATGAATACAGGGTTGCTGGTTGAGCCTGTGAGCAGTCCTGAATTCTTAAAATGGCATGACGATATCGTTCTGCCAAATGAATTAAATCTCGCTAGTTTTTTCAAAAAGTATGCGCCAACAATTGACAGCGATGAAGCGAGTGCATATGCATCTCCATATCCAGATGCAAGTTATCAAGCTGGCGTCAAAAAGTTCCCTAAAATTGTTGCTGCGCCAGATCCTCAGTGCGTAAAAATTTCAACTCGAGCATTTCAATTTTGGAAAAGTGAGTGGCAAGGCGAATCATTCATGGCAATAGGTATGAAAGACAAAATGTTAGGACCTACAGTTATGAATTTTATGCAAAGCGTAATCAAAAATTGCCCTGAACCTCTAGAAATAAATAATGCAGGGCATTTTGTGCAGGAATTTGGAGACACCGTTGCTGTTGCAGCACTTAAACTTTTTAAATTAATAAAGTAAGGATCTTTATGAAAATCTTACACTTAGTATTTCACCCCGATCTCAACGCATCACGAGTCAATAATACTTGGAAGAAGCAATTAGAGCAGTCAGGTAAAGTAGCAACAAGTAGAGATATGTATTTGGAATATCCTGACTTTAAAATCGATATCGAAAAAGAACAAGCGTTGTTGTTGTCTCATGACAGAATCGTGATTCAATTTCCTATCTATTGGTGGTCAATGACTCCTCTTCTTAAGAAGTGGCTTGATGATGTTTTACAATATCAATTTGCATACGGAAGCAAAGGAGACAAGCTTAAAGGCAAAGACTTACAAATAATTTGCTCTGCTGGAGGACAAGCAAAAAATTACAATGGCTTTCATATGTTCGCTACTGTACCTGAGGTTTTAAAACCATTTCAGCTTACAGCCAACTTAGCCAAAATGAATTATTCTCAGCCATTGTACATGTTTAATGCAGATGCTTGTGGTGAAGACGAGGTTGTTAAGTATGGGCAAAAATGGGTAGAGGTCATTGATGACCCTCGGCGCGCCGATGGGCTTGAATACGCAAACGCAAAAATACATGAAGAACTAATAGATGTATATGCGCAACTAGGCCTTTAAAATCTTAAAGAAGTAGGGGAGTGGTTAGTTGAAAACGCTAGATTTTTTATCTGAACATATCGGTATTTCTTTCCAGCAAAGTGATAGCTATGGCGATTGGCTAGGTTTTGAAATTGATTCAGTCAAAAAGGAAGAAAATAAAGTTATTACATCATTATTAATTAGACGTGATCATGTCTCACCAACAGGGGCTGTTCATGGTGGTGTTGTCTCTGGGTTTCTCGATTCAAGCTTAGGCTGTGCGATGGTAACGATTATGGATAAAGGCCAAATGTGCAGTACTGTTGAGCTTAACGTAAAGTTTTTTAAACCACTTTCTCCAGGAGATAAAATTATTGCCGAGTCAGAAGTGATCCATAAGGGAAGAACCTTATGCACGGTTATTGCGAATGTTTATAAATCAGATGCGCCTGATATACCTGTTGCGTTAGCTACTGCAACCTTTAATCGCTATCAATTAAAGCAGTAACATAAATACAGCCCAGCCGTGATGTAGCTGGGCTCTATATTGACCTATTATCAACTAAAGTAGTGAGCTAACTTTAACAGCTAGCGCAAAGAGTATGGTTGTTATTACAAAGCCGATAAGTGTAGTGTGGCCGCGTTGTTCTTTGGTCATCTTCCACTCCTAAAAAATAACAAATACGGTTGCCATACCTAGGGCAAAACTGACAAACGAAGATGCGGCTACAATTGCAGCGAGATTTTGCTTACTCACTGCATGTGTTGTGGTTGGTTCAGATACTTCGTCATCGAGCTTAATGAGCTCACCTTGGCGTACTTCAAACACTGCACATAGACTCATGGTAGTTTCTTTTGATGCCGCGCCTTCTTTTTCAACTCGTTGAATGGTACGTAAGCTTACATCACAGGCATCTGCCAATTGTTGCTGCGTCCAATCGAATTTAAGTCTGAGTGCTTTTATTGTATTGGGGTTCAGTTGCATTACTTACTTCCCAAGCAATGGTTCAATAAAAGTAACGACTGCATAACCTGATATTGCGCCACCGATAAAACACCCCAAGGTAACCAAAGCCACTTGTTTTGGGTTATCAGTAAGTGAGGTTTGTGTGCTCTGTTTAACTAATTTGCCAGTTTTGTAAAACGAACATTCAAGCTTGCCGGTAAGTATATTTTGCATCGCAAAATCGACTGCATAAGCATTACCTTGGTAGTTAAAGTCGTGACGACTTTTAAAGCCAAAGCTGCGCTTTTCACTAACCAATTCGTCGTTTACATATATTTTTTCTTTACCACTCATAATGTGACCAAAGCATGCGATTTGGTTGTCACCATCTTGAAAGTAAAATTTATAACCTAGTTTATGTGAGTTTAGTACGTCGTTTTTCATCATCGTTTCCTTGTTAAGTTGATGATGTAAATTTAATGATTATTTTTGTTTTTTACGCCGTCAGCGATATGTCAGTGCCTATTTTGGCATATGACAGATAAGATGTCATATCTGTTTTGTTATTGAAAAATAAGCACTTTAGCTGGGTTTTTCTTGCGGCGTACGAGTTTGCTACTGTCATATGTGGTTGGCTAAAAAGCACAGCAAAAAGAGTAAAAATAGGTGTAGTTACTCTGGTTATTAGATATAACCAGAACAAATAAACAACGGGTTAGTACATCTTGCTACAAATCCGTTAAACTTAAAGCTTAGCAGTTAGGTACAACCAGAAAGGCAATATTATGCGTCATGAAATTTGGCAAAAGCTTCGAGAAGAAGCAAACGAAGTCGTTTCCCGTGAACCGCTTTTAGCAAGTCACGTTTATTCGTGTGTGTTAAATCATGAATGCCTAGGTTCGGCGCTCAGTTTTATTGTCGCTAATAAACTTGCTGATGCAGTAGTATCGGCGTTTACAATCCGCGAATTATTTGACCAAGCCTTTGTTAAATGTGACCTAATGCTGACGCATGTGGCTCATGACATAAAAGCAGTTAAAGATCGTGACCCTGCGGCCGATAGTTACTTAACTGTTATTCTGAATCTTAAAGGCTTCCATGCAATACAAGCACACCGACTCGCAAATTGTTTATGGCAACAAAACCGCAAAGAGCTTGCTCGCTTCATTCAGAGCAGAACCTCAGAAGTATTTGGCGTTGACATCCATCCTGCTTGTAAAGTTGGTCATGGTATTATGTTTGACCATGCAACTGGGATTGTAATTGGTGAAACAGCAGTTATTGAAGATAACGTCTCTATTTTACAGTCTGTAACCTTAGGTGGTACAGGTAATGAGCAAGGTGACCGCCATCCGAAAATTCGCGCCGGTGTATTGATTGGTGCGGGTGCTAAAGTACTGGGTAACATCGAAGTAGGAGAGGGGGCACGTATTGGTGCAAACTCTGTCGTGTTAAGTGCGGTTCCAGCGCACACAACTGTGGTTGGCGTGCCAGCTAAAGTGGTTGGCAAACCGAGCTGTCCGTGTCCTGCCGAAAGCATGAACCAAAACTTTTTAGATGATGGCGCGACTACCGCTAGTAATGCCTCCCACACCAGTGCTATGTTGTAGTTTTACACTTTAAAAGAGCAATGGAATTGTCTAAATTATCCTTCGGATTAGCTGTTGCAGCGTCATTTATTTGTGGCGCTGTCACTATGTCACTTTTTCAATCAGACCCACAACAACAGCCGCAAACTTATCAGCAACAATTTGTTGAAGAACACATACCTCAAGCACCAGAGCAGCAAGCCACTGCTGTAGCGCCTGTTATTAACAAACAAGTCGCTGAAGTGAATTCAAATAGTTCAGCAATTGTTAGTAAAAGCGATCTTGAGCAACAAGTAGCAGAGCTTAAGTTGCAAGTCGAAAACCAACAAGCGGTGATTGCCAGTTACCGTTCAAGTGCAATACCTCCACAACAAATCGATTCGCATCTAGATGAGCTTTATACCTTGCTAGAAGAGCAATCTCGGGATGAGGCGTGGGCCTACCAAGTTGAAACAGCCATGAGCGATTTTTTAATCATGGCAGATTTACCAGTGCAACCACAGCTGAGTGTCTCTACATGCAAAAGCTCTGTGTGTCAGTTTAAGCTATTGCAACCTGAGGGGAGTGATGACTTGCCAAGTCATTATTGGCGTAACATGACCGATAAGATGATGGAACAAAGCTGGTGGAAGCAATTTAAATTTACCTCCACCACCTCAAGTGACGATAGTCTAACCATTATTGCAAGCACGGAGTAATTTTATACAACTTTTGATTGCAGTTGACCATCAGCAAGCTCGGTAGTTATAAGCTCACCAGAGCTTACATCGTTAACTGATTTTACAACGCCACCGTGCTGATTTTTAGTAATGCTGTAACCACGCGCTAACACACTAAGCGGACTCACAGAATCTAAACGGCTCGCTTGTAAAGAAAACTGGTTTCGAGAACTTGAAAGTTGCTGTTGCATCGCCTGTGTAAGCCTTGCATGTAATTGCGCCAGTTGATGCTCGCTTTTCGCTAACTGCTTTTCGGGTGAACGTTGCATTAAGCGTGGTGTTAAGTTAGCAAGTACTCGCTCATATCGCTGGATTTTACTACTCATCGCGCCATGTAAGGCCAAACTAAGCTCATCTAACTTTTGCGCTTGTTGATTGAGTTGATTACGCGGATGGCATAGCTGCAAGCGATGCTCAAATTGAGTGGCAGTACTTCGTTTTACAGCTAAAGCGTGTTTAAAGGCATGATTTAAGTGCCTAACTAACTGCGTAATTTTGTTATATAGCTCTTCGGTATTTGGGCTAACAAGTTCTGCGGCTGCAGAAGGGGTTGCTGCGCGAATATCGGCAACATAATCACTAATCGTGGTATCAACTTCGTGACCAACAGCGCTAACAATAGGTAAATGACTTTCAAAAATAGCGCGAGCTAATTGCTCATGGTTAAAACACCACAAATCTTCGAGTGAGCCACCACCGCGACCTAATATAAGCACATCTACTTCGTTGCGTTGATTGGCGATGTTTATTTTTTCTATTAATTGACTGTGTGCATCTGCACCTTGCACCATCGCTGGGTAAATCACGACTTCAAGCTGCGGAGCACGGCGTTTAAGTACCGTTAGAATATCGCGTATAGCCGCACCTGTGGCTGAGGTGATCACCCCAACGCGATTAATATTGGTTGGTAATGGTTTTTTGTGGGCTGAGCTAAATAGGCCTTCGGCAGCTAAACGCATTTTAAGCGCATCGAATTCTTGTTTTAATAAGCCTTCGCCAGCAGGGGCCATATGCTCAACAATCAGCTGATAATCACCACGAGGTTCATATAAAGATACGCGGGCACGCACGGTTACTTGTGCACCATTGCTCGGGCGAAAAGTTTGGCCGCGATTATTGCCGCGCCACATTGCTGCTTTTACCTGTGCTCGGTCGTCTTTTAAGGTAAAGTACCAGTGTCCAGATGCAGGGGCTATAAAGTTAGAAATTTCACCATTTAAGATAAGCGATGAGAAGCCTTGTTCAAGAACATGGCGAATTTCCTTATTTAGGCGCGAGACCGTGTAAACAGGCTGTGTTGAGTGCGTAAAAGCCATTAAAAACCCCAGTAAAAAATTCTCTGCGTACTTTAACACAAATAAATGAATAATTTTATTTACTCATGCTCATAACGCTGATAAAATTTGGCCGCAATTCCTTATACTCAGATCCACATGTGAGAAGTTGCACTATGCTAAGAATCGCTAAAGAAGCTCTTACCTTTGACGACGTACTTTTAGTACCAGGTCATTCTACTGTTTTGCCACACACGGCAAATATTTCAACTCGCTTAACGCGTGGTATCAATCTTAACTTGCCGCTAGTTTCAGCATCTATGGATACTGTAACAGAAGCACGCTTAGCGATTGCTCTAGCGCAAGAGGGCGGTTTAGGTTTCATCCACAAAAACATGACAATCGAAGAGCAAGCTAAAAACGTTCGTAAAGTTAAAACTTACGAAGCGGGCATTGTTTCTTTCCCTGTTACTGTGACTGCGGATCTTACAATTGCTGATGCTATCGCGCTTTCAGAAGACAAAGGTTTTTCAGGTTTCCCTGTAACCGACGCTGACAATAACCTTGTTGGTATTGTGACAAGCCGTGATATGCGTTTTGAAACGAAACTTGAGCAACCTGTTTCTACAGTAATGACGAAAAAAGAATCGTTAGTGACTGTTAAAGAAGGTGCAGACCGTGATGAAATCTTAGGTCTAATGCACGAGCACCGTATCGAAAAAATTCTCGTAGTTGATGATGCATTTAAACTAAAAGGCATGATCACTGTAAAAGACTATCAAAAAGCACAAGATAAGCCGCATGCATGTAAAGACGAGCAAGGTCGTTTACGTGTAGGTGCAGCTGTTGGTGTTGGCGCAGGTACTGATGAGCGTATCGCAGCCCTAGTTGAAGCAGGTGTTGACGTATTACTTATCGATACATCACATGGCCACTCACAAGGTGTTATCGACCGTGTTGCACAAACACGTCAAGCATACCCAGATCTACAAATTGTAGCAGGTAACGTTGCAACAGCTGAAGGCGCGATTGCCCTTGCTGATGCGGGTGTTGATGCTGTTAAAGTTGGTATCGGCCCTGGTTCTATCTGTACTACTCGTATCGTAACAGGTTGTGGTGTTCCACAAATTACTGCTATTTCTGACGCAGTTGAAGGCTTAAAAGGCCGTGATATTCCTGTTATTGCTGACGGTGGTATCCGTTTCTCTGGTGACATCGTAAAAGCACTTGTTGCCGGTGCGTCATGTGTAATGGTGGGTTCAATGTTAGCCGGTACTGAAGAAGCACCGGGTGAAGTTGAGCTATATCAAGGTCGTTACTACAAATCATACCGTGGTATGGGTAGCCTTGGTGCTATGGACCAAAAAGAAGGTTCATCAGACCGTTACTTCCAAAAATCGAACGAAGCAGACAAGCTTGTTCCTGAAGGTATCGAAGGCCGTGTTGCTTATAAAGGTCCTATCGCGACAATCATTCACCAACAAGTGGGCGGTCTTCGCAGTGCAATGGGCTTAACAGGCTGTGCAACAATTGAAGAGTTAAATACTAAACCTCAATTTGTTCGCGTGACTTCAGCGGGTATGGGTGAGTCACACGTTCACGACGTGCAAATCACTAAAGAAGCGCCAAACTACCGCTTAGGTTAATTACCTTAAGGTATTGAAATTACATGGGCTAGCATTTGCTAGCCCTAATTTATTGATCATCTCCCTTTGGGAGAGCAGTTCCTGACTAACGAGATACTCCATGAGCAAAGACATTCACGATTCACGAATTCTCATTTTAGATTTTGGTTCGCAATACACACAGTTAATCGCACGTCGTATACGTGAGATTGGTGTTTACTGTGAGCTATGGGCATGGGATGTAACTGAAGAGCAAATCCGCGAATTTAATCCACAAGGTATTATTTTGTCGGGTGGCCCTGAGTCTACAACACTTGAAAACAGCCCACGTGCTCCTGAGTATGTATTTAACGCAGGCGTTCCAGTACTTGGTATCTGTTACGGCATGCAAACAATGGCAACGCAACTAGGTGGTAGCGTACACAGCTCTGATAAGAAAGAGTTTGGTTATGCACAAGTTGAAAAAGTAGGTAACTGTGCGTTATTCGATGCTATCGAAGACCACATTACTGACGGCGGTGCAGGCGTACTTGACGTTTGGATGAGCCATGGCGATAAAGTGATGGAAGTGCCAGAGACTTTCAAAACAACGGCTAAAACTTCAACATGTCCACATGCTGCAATGTCATGGGAAGAAAAACGTTTTTACGGCGTACAGTTCCACCCAGAAGTAACTCATACTCACCAAGGTTTACGTTTACTTGAGCGCTTCGCGATTGATATCTGTGGCTGTGAAAAGCTATGGACACCAGCAAAAATAATCGACGATGCGATTGAGCGTATCAAGGAAACTGTAGGTGATGACGAAGTTATCTTAGGCTTATCAGGTGGTGTTGATTCATCTGTTGTTGCCATGCTTATTCACCGTGCAATCGGCGACAAGCTAACGTGTGTATTCGTTGATAACGGTCTTCTTCGTTTAAACGAAGGTCAGCAAGTTATGGATATGTTCGGCAACAAGTTTGGCCTAAACATTGTTAAAGTAGATGCTGAAGATCAATTCTTAGCAGACTTAGCAGGTAAGTCAGACCCAGAAGATAAGCGTAAAGCGATTGGTCATACCTTCATTAAAGTATTCGATGAGCAAGCTAAAAAGCTGAAAAGCGCTAAATGGTTAGGTCAAGGTACTATCTACCCAGACGTAATCGAATCTGCTGCATCAGCAACAGGTAAAGCACACGTAATCAAGTCTCACCACAACGTAGGTGGTTTACCAGACGATATGGAAATGGGTCTTGTTGAGCCGTTACGTGAGCTATTCAAAGATGAAGTACGCAAAATTGGTCTTGAGCTTGGCCTACCATACGACATGCTTTACCGTCACCCATTCCCGGGTCCTGGTTTAGGTGTTCGTGTACTTGGTGAAATCAAGAAAGAGTACTGTGACTTACTACGTCGCGCAGATGCTATCTTCATTGAAGAGCTACACAAAGCTGAGCTTTACCACAAAGTAAGTCAAGCCTTTACGGTATTCTTACCAGTTAAATCGGTAGGTGTAATGGGTGATGCGCGTAAATACGACTGGGTTGTATCACTACGTTGTGTAGAAACAATCGACTTTATGACGGCACGTTGGTCACACTTACCTTATGAGTTCTTAGGTGTGGTTTCTAACCGTATCATCAACGAAATCGATGGTATCTCACGTGTTGTTTACGATATTTCAGGTAAGCCACCGGCAACAATCGAGTGGGAATAATCCACTGTAAGCTAGTCACTTGTACTGAATATTTATAAAGACACAAAAGCCCGCTTTTTTGAAGCGGGCTTTTGTTATTTAGACGGTTAGCATTTGGTGTGAGTTAAGTCTAGTCCTTGCATATAGAGTTGACTGAGTTGATCTGCGGATATACTTGGTGCATCTGTGGTTGAATGAGATGACTGTTGAAAGATATGCTGAGCTATTAGTCTACCAATGTTTTGGGCGCTGGAGGTTTTATGAATACGAGTTTCATATAGCTTTTTCAAAATAACATTGAGGCTACATCCTGTCTTAAATAATTGAGCTAGGTGCCAAACATCTTCAAGCGCTTGGCTAGCACCTTGCCCCGATGTGGGTAAGGAAGCATGTGCAGCATCTCCAATAATAATGAGATTCTCCTTGTGCCAATAGGAGAGTGGGTCAATATCATGTACAAATATGCGTTTTAAACTGCGTGGGTTATAGTTATTAAGTACCTGCTGAACTGTTTTAGGCCAATCCTGAAAACGCTCATGCATCTCTTCAAACCACTGCTTTATTGGTCTTGTATTATCAAGGTCACTAGGCCATGCCGCAGCCCAGTAACAACATTGATTTGCAACGGGTACTATACCAAAACGCTCATTATTATCTCTAAAATCATGAATTGTCTGCTCAAAAGGATTCAGATCAATTTCACAGGTGCCTATTATATTTATGAAGCCGTGGTATTTAGTTGGTATAGGTACTTTATACATATACTCTCGTGCTTTCGAATTCATTCGTCCATCGCAGCCCACCACAAGATCAAACTTATCTTTTAATTGCGCAATGTCTTGAGTATTGATGGTTTGATTGAAGTGAATAGTGGCATCCAGTTTCTCTAGTCGCTCAGCGAGTATCTTTATTAAGTCACGACGTAATATGCTAATAGTTGGAAAGCCACACAGAGAGTTTAGTGTTTGAATGTTAAACTCACCCCGTTGAGTGCCTTGTTTATCGTACTGCCGCATAGCAACTGGCAGACCACCATATTGGGTGAAATCATCTAATAGACCCAACTGTTTAAGCACAAAGGTCGCATTAGGCCATAACGTAACACCGGCACCGATTGTAGAAAAGCTATTGTTTCTTTCGAATAATGTGACCTTGATGCCTTGTTTTCTTGCAAATATCGCTAAAGCAAGGCCTGCAACTCCCGCACCTATAATGGCTATATGTTTAACTGAACTCATTTAAATATCCTAGTTGCTAAGAAAAAAATGATTGTTACTGATCTACTAAATAGGATAAATGTGGTAATTTTGGTTTGTAAATCCCATTTGATGAGATAGTTTTGATAAGCAATATTGAATTACAGTGGCTTCTAAGCTTCCAAAAAGTATATGAACAATTAAGTATTAAGCGGGCCGCTGAGCTAAGCCAAATTCCAAAATCAAATGTGAGTCGTCATGTTGCACTTTTAGAACAAGCGTTGAATGTAAGATTATTGGAACGTACGACACGAAAAATGGTTGCAACAGAAGCAGGGGAACTTCTTTACCAGAACTTAACTCCGTTGCTTGTTGCTATGGGGGATGTTTTACAAGAAAGCTATCAAAGTAATGATTTAGTTTCCGGCCACTTAAAAGTCATTACGCCTGATTTGCCGTTTTTGGCGGACGCTATAGCTGAGTTTTGTCATAAATACCCTAACATTCAGTTAAGTTGTGATACTCAGCTTAATCCCGAAGAGGGGCTATTAGAAGGATTTGATATAGTAATACGTTTTGGGCGAGGCCCAGTGGAGGATTCTGGATGGGTTGCAAAAGAGCTCGTTCGTTGGCCAAGTTGTGTAGTAGCTTCTCCTAGTTTACTAGATAAACATCCTAAACCAAACTCAATGACTGAACTCGTTAAGCTTCCCTGTATTACAAGCCTATCAGTTCTACAAGGCATGCCATGGAAATTCAAACGAGCTGGCACGGTTAACGTTTCATCTCGTTATAAAGTAAATAGTGGACATATGGCAAAGTCAGCTGCCCTTAAAGGGTTAGGTTTTGCGATACTCCCTTATGACGCGTGCGGACAAGAGTTAGAGGAAGGACTGTTAATAAAAATAGATTCCTTAGCTGATGAGCCTGAAGATTTAGTTTTGTACGCTTTTTATTCTGGGCGTCGATATCCGTTCAAAAAAGTAAAAGCATTTCTTGAGTACCTGCAACTTGTGATTCAGCAACATTACCTTTCAGCATAGTGAAGCTATTTAAATTATTATAACTGTGTTTGGCTCTTTTAATTATCCGCAGATAACTTGGGTATGTTTAAAAAAAGCTTTGATAGCTTGCTAATTCGTCGTTTTGTTTATTTAAGAAGCAGTTAAACTAAAAACTGTGTTTTTTTACTTTACCTTTGAAAAAAGCTCTATATAATTCGACGACATTGCAGGGGCGTAGTTCCAATTGGTAGAACAGCGGTCTCCAAAACCGACGGTTGGGAGTTCGAATCTCTCCGCCCCTGCCATTTCTTCCTTCTTTACTTTAATCGCAAATCTTCCTATATTACTTGCTCTTAATCATGATTGAGTTGTTATGAATCCAAGTTACGCTGCGATATTCTCTGTACAATCTTTAGAGTTGAATCAACACTATCGAACTGCGCCTGCTACTTCTGGCGAACAGATGCCAAACACTCAACAAGAAACACTGACACTCCCGTTACAGTTTCACCAAGACCTCGAAAAGGCATTTGCGCCGTTAGTTATTACTCAAATCGTTAAAACAGCAAATATTAGCTGGCAAGAGGGCTGCTTAGGCTTACCAAGCGATAAGCTGAATGGCGAACAGAAAAAACAACTTTGGTCTTTAATCGGTGAACAACTTGATAAGCTTTAAACCTGTCGATGCAACCTATATTAGCCAGTTAATGGCTATCGAAAACGCCTGCCATAGTCACCCGTGGACAGAGAAAACCATGCTGTCGTGTTTAGCTGGCCGTTATTTTAACCTGGCCGCTTTTCAAGGTGATGAGATGCTAGGTTTTTATATTGGTGAACAAGCGGGACCAGATTACACTTTAATGGATATTTGTGTTGCGCCGAAGTACCAAGGGCAGGGCATTGCTAAGCAGTTGTTAAATGCATTTATTGAGCACGGCGAACAGCATCAAGCTGAAAACCTATTTTTAGAAGTGCGTGAGTCGAATGCACCCGCTATTGGCTTGTATGAAAGCGCTGGTTTTTCACATATGTCGGTGCGCAAGAACTACTATCCAACCGCAACAGGCAATGAAGACGCTATTTTGATGGGTATGAGCTTTAGCCTTTAAGATGCTTCTTCAAGGGCATTGATAAGTGCATCGTAGCATTGCTCTACCTGTTCAGTTTGATTACTGCGTAGCGCATTTTCAAGCTGACCTGCAGTCTTGTGAATAGCTTCAAAACTAAAACACCCCGCACTGCCTTTTAAGCTGTGTGCTAATGAACGTAACGCTTCCCATTCTTTAGCGCGATACAAGTGCACGACTTGGCTTAAATAATCAGGTAGTTTTGAGCGATAGTTGTCGTTAATTTGTTGGAACTTCTCACTTTTCAGTAAGTTTTCCCACTTGTTTTGACTGTCTTTTTCGATATGTAAGTAGCTTACAAGTACTTGCTCTAGGGCATCTTTGTCGATTGGTTTGGCGAGTGCTTCATCACAGCCCGCTTCAATATAGGTATCAACATCGGTCTTCATTACATTGGCCGTGAGCGCAATAATAGGGCCATCATAGGCTGCGTGACGTAGCATTTGCGTTGCTTCTAAGCCGCCCATGACTGGCATCTGCATATCCATGATGATCAGCTGATAATCATTAACTAATGCCATTTCTACTGCTTCTGCACCGTTTTTCGCGATGTCAGGCTCAAGTCCCCAAGTTTGTAACAGTAGTTTGATCAGCAACTGGTTATCTGGGTTATCTTCGGCTACTAGTATATTGGCATCAAAGCTATTCGCTGCGAATGAAAGCTGAACGTCTTTACTTGGTGAGAGTTGCTCGTAGCTATGAATAAACGCCTCTGCTTGTAACTGCTCGGGGTTTAAATGAGCAGCAACTTGTATGGTAAAACAACTGCCGTTTCCAGGTTCACTAATAAGCTGTACATCACCGCCTAGCAACTGGGCTAAGTTCTTTGAAATACACAAACCAAGACCTGTGCCGCCAAAGCGGCGAGTTGTCGTCGTATCGGCTTGTTCAAACGGTTTGAATACCCTTTCAACCTCACGCTCTGACATACCAATACCTGTGTCTTGAATCGCAAACTCTAAATGTTGTTTATTGCTGTTGTAGCTAATATCAATTGAGATGCTGCCTTTCTCAGTGAACTTAACTGCGTTGCTGGCAATATTGATCAAGATTTGTTTTAAACGTGTGGTATCGCTATTAATGGTTTTGGGTACTGGTAGTTGGTAGTTAATATTAAATGTAAGTTGTTTTTCATTAGCCAGAGGGCGAATAATTGAATCAATATCATGTATAAGCTGCACTACATTACATGGTCCGCGTTCAACGGCGAGTTTTTCAGCTTCTATTTTTGATAAATCAAGAATGTTGTTAATAAGCTCAAGCAAGTGCTTAGAGTTACGTAAAATAGTGCTTAAATGTTGCTCATCATTCACCGCATCTTTGTTGTGCAGAAGTTGCTCTGTAAAGCCCATAATTGCGGTAAGTGGAGTACGAATTTCATGACTCATATTCGCTAAAAAGCGACTTTTCAGTTGGTTTGCTTGTTCAGCTTGCGCAATGGCTACTTCTAGCTTGCTGTTCATTGCTTCGAGTGCTTTCGTTCTGCTCTCTACTTTTTCTTCTAGGTGATGTTTATATTCTTCAAGCTCGTCTTGGTAATGACGAATTTGGTTCACCATGTGATTAAAATCGTTGAAAAGCACGCCTACTTCATCGTTTGTGTGGGCTGGCAAGTACACAGATAAATCACCATCACCAACCCGATGACTTGCCGCACCTAATAGTTCAACTGGGGTCAGCAGTAAGTTGCGTACCACAATATAGATAAGAATAGGCAGCGAAATCACAGAAATAATAACTATAAGTGCTGTGATTAAACTAATGGCTTTACCTGACTGGTAAAGTAAATCTTTAGGGGTGGTTGAGATCAAATAATCGCCATCAGTCATTTCAACTGCGTAAATTATGCGCTCTTCTTTATCAATACTTGAAAGTTCGATATTGGCAAGTTTGCCGTAGTTAGCGAGTTGTTTAATTTGCTCAAGCTCATATTCACTTAAATAATTGCCGCGTAAGTCATAGTCGGAGCTAAATAAAATCTGCCCCTTAGTCGTTAAAAATAAATTTAGCGTGTTATTAAATGGTGCTTCTAGAATACTAGCATTCAATATTGATGGTTCTACATGCACAACAATAAACCCCAGTTGCTGCGGCTGTTTTAAGTAGTAATCAATATTATAAATGGGGTGCACAAAGTAGAGGCTAGTAGAGCCATCTTCTTTGGGGATCATGAATTGTTGCTGGCGTAAATTCGATTGTAGCACTTGCTCAAAAAACGGGTAACTTTTAGGTGCTGGAGTTAATTGACTTGAATAAAACGCATCGCTTTTACCGTCTGGGGCAACATAATTAATGCTAACAATATCTGGGTAAGCTTCTGAATAGCTTGCAAATACATTCATCAACTCGCCAAGACGTTCAATGTATTGGTTTTTTGAGTCAGGTTCGCGGGCTAAAAAGTCTGCTAATACAGGAGAGGTTGAGAGTAGCTTAGTAATCGAGTGAAATGAGTCAATGTAATTAAAGATTTTTTGTTGCTGTTGCTCAACAAATCGACTGACAATAAGTTCAGCTTGTTTTTTTGTTGAATTGGTCACATTTGTTAATGTAAAGCCACCTAAAAACAACAAAGGTAAGATCACTAATGGTGTGATATACCACAATAATCGAATACTGAGCTTACTGGTTTTCATGACCTAAATTGACATCCCTCCGTGCAATTTATCAATAGTATGCGTTACAACTTGATTACACAAGCCTAGCAAAAAAGTGAACAACGAAAATACCCAACTAAAAGGGAGTAATTACTCGCAATCGCTGCTTTTTTGGCTAAGACAAACAAGGTATAATGCTCGGCAATTCTATTTTATTTTTACAGTGCGCACCGAGCTTTATAATTTATAAGGCAGTTAAGTGCGCTTTGTTATGACTAAAAGCAGCTTACATGTCTAATTTAACTACCGAAATTAATAAACGACGCACCTTTGCGATCATCTCGCACCCGGATGCGGGTAAAACCACGATTACAGAAAAAGTTCTGTTATTCGGACAAGCGATTCAAAAAGCGGGTACCGTAAAGGGTCGTGGCTCAAACCAGCACGCAAAATCAGACTGGATGGAAATGGAAAAAGAACGTGGTATCTCGGTAACTACGTCTGTTATGCAATTTCCTTACAATGAGCGTCTAGTTAACTTACTTGATACTCCGGGACACGAAGACTTCTCTGAAGATACTTATCGTACACTGACTGCGGTTGACTCATGCCTAATGGTCATCGACGCAGCGAAAGGTGTTGAGGATCGTACTCGTAAATTAATGGAAGTAACACGCTTACGTACCACACCTATCGTAACTTTCATGAATAAGTGTGACCGTGATATTCGTGATCCAATGGAGTTATTAGACGAAGTTGAAACTGAGCTAAACATTGCCTGTGCGCCGGTAACTTGGCCGATTGGTTGTGGTAAAGAGTTTAAAGGTGTGTATCACATCCACCGTGAAGAAACGATTTTGTATAGCACAGGTCAAGGCCACACAATTCAAGAAGTTCGCGTTATCAAAGGTTTAGATAACCCTGAGCTTGATACTGCGATTGGTAGCGAACTTGCTGAGCAGCTTCGTGAAGAGCTAGAGTTAGTAATTGGTGCATCACACGAGTTTGATTTAGATCTGTTCTTAGCGGGCGAACTATCACCAGTCTACTTTGGTACAGCACTTGGTAACTTTGGTGTTGACCATGTTCTTGATGGCTTAACTGAGTGGGCTCCTGCGCCATTACCACGCGAAACAGAAGACCGCCAAGTTGCTGCAACAGAAGATAACTTCTCTGGCTTCGTATTTAAAATCCAAGCGAACATGGACCCTAAACACCGTGACCGTATCGCCTTTATGCGTATTGTATCTGGCAAATATAGCCAAGGTATGAAGATGAACCATGTGCGTATTGGTAAGCAAGTGAGTATTTCTGATGCGGTAACCTTTATGGCTGGTGATCGTGAGCGAGCGCAAGATGCTTACGCAGGTGACATCATTGGTTTACATAACCACGGTACAATTCAAATTGGTGATACTTTCACGCAAGGTGAAAAAATGAAGTTTGGTGGTATTCCTAACTTCGCACCAGAATTATTCCGTCGTATTCGCTTAAAAGATCCATTAAAACAAAAGCAATTATTAAAAGGCTTAGTTCAGCTATCTGAAGAAGGTGCTGTGCAAGTATTTAGACCGCTTATTAATAACGACCTTATCGTTGGTGCGGTCGGTGTACTACAGTTTGACGTAGTTGTTGCGCGCTTAAAAGCAGAATACAACGTTGATGCGATTTACGAAGGTGTGAGTGTTAACACTGCACGTTGGGTAAGCTCAGACGATACCAAAAAGCTTGAAGAGTTTAAGCGTAAGTGCGAAAGCAACTTAGCGCTTGATGGTGGCGATAACCTTACTTATATCGCGCCAAGCCGTGTAAACCTAAACTTGTCGATGGAACGCTATCCAGACATCAAGTTTAACCACACGCGCGAAAACTAATACGCTAAGTCTGCTTCAAATTTAAGTGCCCGTACAGCGGGCCATAAAGGTAAAAATTACAATGAATATTCGTACTCTTTTAATCGACAAAGCAATTGCTGCTATGGTTGCAGCAGGGTTACCTGAAGACACTAATCCAGCGGTAACACAAAGCACACGTCCACAGTTTGGTGATTACCAAATCAATGGCGCAATGGGCGCGGCTAAAAAATTAAAATCAAACCCGCGTGAACTTGCGCAAAAAATTATTGATAACCTAGACCTTGCAGATATCGCAGAAAAAACAGAAATCGCGGGCCCTGGTTTTATCAACATTCACTTAAAGCCTGAGTTTTTATCAGCTAGCTTAAAAGCAGCAAACGAAGACGAAAAGCTAGCAGTTGCGCCACATGCAACAGCACAAAAAGTAGTTGTTGATTACTCATCACCTAACCTTGCTAAAGAAATGCACGTAGGTCATTTACGTTCAACCATCATTGGTGATGCGGTTGTTCGTGCCCTTGAGTTCCGTGGTGATGAAGTTGTTCGTCAAAACCACATGGGTGACTGGGGGACTCAGTTTGGTATGTTAATCGCGCACTTAGAAGATCAAATCAACCAAGGTGTAGACTTAGAGTCTGTAGCGCTGGCCGATCTTGAAACCTTCTACCGTGATGCGAAAAAACGCTTTGATGATGAAGAAGGGTTTGCCGACAAAGCCCGTAATTACGTTGTTAAATTACAAAGCGGCGACGCACACTGCGAAAAGCTGTGGAAGTTATTCATTGCCACTTCTGTAAAGCATTCTGAAGAAGTTTATAAGCGTCTAAACGTAACACTTACGCAAGATGACATCATGGCAGAAAGTGCTTACAACAGTGAACTTGCAAACATCATCGCACTATTGAAAGACAAAAATATTGCCGTTGAGTCTGATGGCGCACAAGTCGTGTTCTTAGATGAGCTTGCTAACAAAGACGGCGAGCCTTCAGTGTTTATCGTACAGAAATCAGGTGGTGGTTTCTTATATGCGACAACTGACTTAGCTGCTTGTGATTACCGCTCAAATAAACTGGGTGCTGATCGCATCTTAATCTTTGTAGATGCACGTCAAAGCTTACACTTCAATCAAGTTGAGCTAACCGCACGTAAAGCAGGTTTATTACGTGATGAAACAAGTTATGAGTTCTGCCCATTCGGCACCATGATGGGTGAAGACGGTAAGCCATTCAAAACACGTACTGGCGGTACCGTTAAGCTTGCTGATTTACTTGAAGAGTCAATCACTCGTGCAGCCGCTAAACTAGCTGAGCGTGAGTCAGACTTAAGCGACGAAGAGCGTAGCGAAATTGCCCGTAAAGTAGGTATTGGCGCAGTAAAATATGCGGATCTTTCTAAGCACCGTACTAGCGACTATATCTTCAACTGGGACACAATGCTGAGCTTTGAAGGTGCGACAGCGCCTTACTTACAATATGCATATACACGTGTTCGCAGTATCTTCCGTAAATCAGGTATTGATGCGGCGTCATTAACAGCAGACGTTGCAATCAACGAGCCGCAAGAAAAAGCGCTGGCACTTAAACTTCTTCAGCTAGAAGAAGTACTCGATCTAATGATCAGCGAAGCGACACCGCACGTATTATGTGGATACCTATACGAACTAGCAAGCCTATACATGACGTTCTACGAAGCATGCCCAGTTCTAAAAGAAGGCGTAGAGCCAAATGTTCGCGACAGCCGTTTAGTACTGTGTAATTTGGTTGCGAAGACACTGAAGTCAGGATTGGATCTTTTAGGTATCGAAGTCATGGAGCAAATGTAATCTGCTTCGTGTAGTTCGCTTTAGCTGCGTTAATGAGTTTATTTAGCCTAAGTCACATACAAAACACGTATGCTCCTTGGCATAAATAAACTTATTGCCTTGCTAGCACTCCTACACTTGCAGAACGTTTAAGAACTCGTAGGGATAACTCGGTTTTCCGCCTTGTCTTAGGCTAAACTACTTAGGTGAATTCTGCTTCGTAGGTTGGGTAGAGCGCAGCGAAACCCAACATAAATCGCAGGCCCTAGACTCTAGGCGCTAGGGGAGTAGCTTGTAGAACCTAGCTTCGTAGGTTGGGTAGAGCGTAGCGAAACCCAACAAATTGACAGCTCAATAACCTTGATTAATCTTTAGCTGATAGCTGATAGCTGATAGCTGATAGCTGATAGCTGATAGCTGATAGCTGATAGCTGATAGCTGATAGCTGATAGTAGCGATAGTGGTTATTTTATCAGACTGGAT